>CANOPV010000240.1 GCA_947568605.1 uncultured Clostridium sp. | reverse complement strand
TTTCATTAAATAAAATGTTAAAAAAATAATTCTTTAACTCGAATTGTCCTAAAAAATGCAAAATAAAAAATGTAGAAATGTAGGGGCGATTTTAATCGCCCGTTCTTCGAAGATTAGACCCTTGGCTCCATTATTTAAGGGGGCTGTCGTGCTTTGCACGACTGGGGGTTCTAATATAAAAATGGCCCGTTGGTCAAGCGGTTAAGACGCAGCCCTCTCAAGGCTGAGTGATGGGTTCGATTCCCGTACGGGTCACCAAACTTGCGACTTACTGTCGCAATTAAGAGTGAATAATTAAAAGTGAATAGTTAATAGTATACTTTGTACTATTCACTATTCACTTTTCACTATTAATCATTCACTTTTTAATATTATAAGAAAATCTACTACAATTCTTCGTTAAATTATTTTTATAATGCAATTGCTTCAATTTGTTTTGCAAACTTGTGATAATTTAATTAAAAAAATAATCATTTAACTCGAATTGTATTTTGGAGCGATTTTAATTGTCTGTTCTTCGAAGGCTAGACCCTAAAAATGTAGGGGGGCGACTAGCAGTCGTCCGCACTTCGTAGGCTAGACTTTAATAATATATCATAGCAGAAAAAAAGGAAAACCAAAAATGACCATTAAAGAACTAATATTATATGGAACAAGAAAAATTAAAGAAAATAACATAGAAAATGCAAACTTGCAAGCAAAACTTTTATTATCAAGTATACTAAATAAACCAAAAGAATACCTAATAATAAACCAAGAAAAAGAAATAAAAAATAAAGAAGAAGAAACCTATAAAAAAGGCATACAAAAAATAATAGAAGGGTATCCAATACAATACATAACAAAAAATCAAGAATTTATGAAACTAAACTTTTATGTAGATGAAAATGTATTAATACCCCAACCAGACACAGAAATATTAGTAGAAGAAGTAATAAATATATGTAAGAAAAAGCAAAATGTACAAATATTAGATATGTGTACAGGAAGCGGAGCCATTGCAATATCACTTGCAAAATACATAAAAAACTCTAAAATTTATGCAATAGATATAAGTAAAAAAGCAATACAAATAGCAAAAAAAAATGCAAAACAAAATAATGTATATGAAAAAATAGTATTTTTAGAATCAAATATGTTTGAAAAATTACCGAAAATAAAATTTGATATAATAGTATCAAATCCACCATATATAGAAAAAGATGTAATAAAAAATTTAAGCACACAAGTAAAATATGAGCCATTTATTGCCTTAAATGGTGGAATAGATGGTTTAGACTTCTATAAAATAATATCAGATAATGCTTATAAATATTTAGAAAAAGATGGAAATTTATGTTTAGAAATAGGATATAATCAAAGAAAAAGTGTTACTGAAATTTTATCAAAAAATAATAAATATAAACAAATATATTCTAAAAAAGATTTAGGAAATAATGATAGAATTATAATAGCAAAATATTAATATTGGAGGAAATATGTCATTTTCATCTGAAATAAAAGAAGAACTAAGTAAATTAAATACATTAAATAATAAAGATACAGTAAAAGCAGAATTTATTGGCTATTTATTAAGTAGTAATATAATAATAAATGGTAACAAAATAAAATATTCAACTGAAAATGAGTACAATATAAATAGATTTAATAAACTATTAAAAAACTTAAATATAAATTACAAAATTGAAATACAAGGTAAAATATATATAATTGAATTTAAAAATAATATAGACTTTTCAGAAATCATAATTAGTGATAATATATTAGAGATACAAGATTTAGAAATAAAAAATAAGTCAGAAAATTATTTAAAAGCAATTGTAAGAGGAGCATATCTAGGCTCAGGCTCATTAAATAACCCTAACACAAAATATCATTTAGAAATAATATTAAGTACATTAAAAAATGCTAAATATATTGCAAATATACTAAATAATTCAGGAATGAAAGTTAAATTTTTAACTAGAAAAAAAGGATATTCAATTTATATAAAAGATGGAGAAGAAATCTCAAAATTATTAGCGTTTATAGGTACAAATAATTCTGTATTGAAATATGAAGAAATAAGAGTAGTAAAAGAAACGAGAAATAATATTAATAGATTAGTAAACTGCGAAACCGCAAACTTAAACAAAACAGTAAATGCAGCAGTCAAACAAATAGATGCAATAAATAAAATAAAAAGAAAAAAGAAATTTGAAAATTTACCAGAAAATTTAAAAGAAATAGCAAATGTAAGAATTAAAAATCCAGATGCAAGCCTTGTAGAAATAGGAAATATGTTAAAAAAGCCAGTAGGAAAATCAGGAGTTAATTATAGACTTAAAAGATTAGTAGAAATATCAGAGGATTTAGTATGAAAGAAATAGGAATATATATACATATCCCATTTTGTAAGAAAAAATGTAACTATTGTGATTTTATATCATTTCAAAATAAAAATGAATATATAGAACAATACATTAATTGCCTAAAAAAAGAAATAGAAGAATCTATAAAAATAGAAAACATAGAAGAAATAATAGTAAGAACAATATATAT
>CANOPV010000239.1 GCA_947568605.1 uncultured Clostridium sp. | reverse complement strand
CAATTTTTCTTAATTGTTTTAAAGTTTTATTTAATTCTTCTAAATTTTCTACTTCTAATGTAATATCAGTTGCAACAATTTTTTCTTTATTTGCTCTTGCACTAATCGCTATTAAATTATTTGTACTATCTTTTATAACATTCATAATATCAGCAACAAGTCCATCTCTATCATTTGCAAAAATTTCAACATCAACATTATAAGAAGTCTTAGCAGAATTATACCATTCTACATCTATCATTCTATTTTTTTCATTAAAAAGTTCTTTGGCATTAACACAATCTATTCTATGAATTGAAACTCCTCTTCCTTTTGTAATATATCCAATAATTGTATCACCTGGAACCGGATTACAACATTTCGATAATTTTACTAAACAATTATCTATTCCTTTTACTATAATACCATTATTTGAAACTTTATTAGAATATTTTTTACGTTTTGATAATTCTTCTATTTTTTCTTCAATATTTTCTTCTTTATGGTCTTTTCTATATTCTTCTAGCATTTTTGCTATAACTTTACCAGCAGAATTTGCCCCAAAACCAACAGAAGCATACATATCATCCATAGAATTATATTTATATCTATTTAAAGCAGCATCAATATAATTTTGTTTATATAATTCTGTTTGATT
The DNA here is from genome assembly GCA_947568605.1 of uncultured Clostridium sp. Taxonomy (GTDB): domain Bacteria; phylum Bacillota; class Clostridia; order TANB77; family CAG-508; genus CANRES01. Next base: position 1,906 of record CANOPV010000239.1, on the reverse strand, counting down.
CATTCCTATTCTTTTTATTTCTCTTTCTAATGCTTCTTTACCTTTAATGATATTTTCATTTCTTTGTTCTTTTTTAAACCATTGTTGTATTTTATTTTTTGCACTAGAACTTTTTATAAATTTTAGCCAATCTCTACTTGGCCCTTTTTGATGTTCCGATGTTATAATATCAACAATATCACCATTTTTTAATGGTGTAATTATTGGCATCATTTTACTATTTATTTTACAGCCTGACATTTTATTGCCTATTTCAGCGTGAATACTATACGCAAAGTCTATAGGTGTGCTTCCTTTTGGTAATACTTTTATATCTCCTTTTGGTGTAAATACATAAACTTCATCTTCAAATAATTCTGTTTTTAGAGTATTTAAAAATTCCTCTGGGTCTTTAATATCTTTTTGCCATTCTAATGTTTCTCTAAGCCAAGATAATTTATCATCATTAACAATTACAGTGGTTTTTTTATCTTTATTTGCATCTTTATATGCCCAGTGTGCTGCTATACCAAATTCTGCAATTCTGTGCATATCCCAAGTTCTTATTTGTACTTCAAATGGTACTCCTTTTGAGCCAATTAATGTTGTATGAAGTGATTGATACATATTCGCTTTTGGCACTGAAATATAGTCTTTAAATCTTCCGAGGCATTGGATTATATAATTCGTGTACTACTCCTAATGCAGCATAGCAGTCTTTAACTGAATTGACTAAAATTCTTAAAGCAAATAAATCATAAATTTGGTCTAATGTTTTATTATCTCTTTTCATTTTTCTATATATGCTATATAGATGTTTTGCACGCCCTGTAATTTCTGCTTCAATATTTTGTCTTTTTAATTCTTCTCTTATATCATCCATTATTTTTTCAATAAAAGATAATCTTTCTTCTCTTTTTTTATCAATTCCCTCTACTAATTCTCTATAATCTTCTGGATATAAGTATTTAAAAGATAAATCTTCTAATTCCCACTTGATAGAATAAAGACCTAATCTATTTGCAAGAGGTGCATATAAATCCATTGTTTCTTGTGCATTAGCAATTTGTCTATCTCTTGTTAGGAATTTTAATGTTCTCATATTATGAAGTCTATCTGCAAGTTTTATAAGTATAACTCTAATATCTTTTCCCATTGCAAGAAACATTTTTCTATAATCTTCAACTTGTTGTTCTTTTAATGTAACAAATTGCAATTTGCTAAGTTTTGTAACACCATCAACCATTTCTGCAATTTCTGTACCAAATTTATTTTTTAAATCTTCATTAGTTATTGATGTATCTTCTACAACATCGTGTAATAAAGCAGCACAAATAGTTTCTGTGTCTAATTCTAATTCTGCTAATAAGTAAGCAACTTGTACAGGATGTATAATATAAGGTTCACCTGACCTCCTACATTGGTCTTTGTGCATCTTTTCTGCAAATTCATAAACTTCCATTATTTTATCTATATTTGCATTTTTACTTTTTTCTTTTACTAAATTAATAATATCGATAATACTAGCATTTTTAACTTCTGACAAATAAACCACTTTCCTCTCTTATATCGATTTCATCATATCTCTTATATTTATTTGAATAGTTTCATTTCCATTAAAAGAATTAATTTCTAAAACTCCTACAATATCAACTTTATCTCCTATTAAATAATCATCTGCAATTTGACCCATATTAAATCCAATAGCATTTATTATATTATTATCATCTTTTAAAGTTAATTTTAAATGTTTTCCTTCTGTTAATGTTCTAATAGAATCTATTTTTAGGTTTCTATAAATAAATATTGGGACTTTGTTTCCTTCTCCATAAGGTTCTAATAATTTTAATTGTTTTACTAAATCTAAATTTAATGTTTTACTAGAAACTTGACTATCTACATATATAACTGGAATAATGTCATCTAC
>CANOPV010000238.1 GCA_947568605.1 uncultured Clostridium sp. | reverse complement strand
TCGTCATAAGTAGATGGTGTTTTCATTATTTTATTATTTATTTTCCACAGCATATTTTCACTTCCTTCCAATATAAAAAGCACCAGTTTAAAACTGATGCTTTTTATATTATTTTTTTATTATAGGGATATTTCTCCAAATAATAATTCTCTCATTTCATTGTTTAATTCTGTAACTTCATTACTTATCTTTTTTGCTTGTTCATATTTTATTTCTAATTGTTTAATTTTTTCAATTACTTCTTCTGTTTGCTCTTCTGTCTTTAATTTATTTATTTCTAGTTCTATTCTTTTATAGTTTTGAGGTAATTTAGCTGTTTCACTTAATCTATCTTGTATCTCATTTAACCTTTTATATCTTTTGTTTATCACATTTTTAACATTTTGTAAATCTGATTTTGTTTTTTCTATTTCATCTTGATTATTTTTTAGTTGTTTTTTCAAATCACCTATTGTATCACTTGGATTACTTTCTTGTACTTTTAAATTATTAATAGTTTCATCTTGTTTAGTATTACTTTCTTCAAGTATTTTGTCTTTTTCTTTTAATAATTCTATTTCTTCTTCTACATTTGTTAACCTCTGTTTTATTTCCAATATTTCATTTGAATAATCGATTTGTTTTATTGGTTCTGATTGATTATTTATTGAAACTACTTCTTTTGCATTGTCAGCAGTTATAATATTATATGAAATAGTAATGATTACACCTGTTGTAACTAATGTACCAATGAAAATATATGGTTTTGGTATTTTTATTTTCATAATAACAACTCCTTTTTTATTTATTATAAGCAATTATATAATAATAAAAATGCAAAGTTTGTCGAAATTTGCGTTTTTCGTAAATTTTATGAGAACTTTTTTTATATTTTTATCAATATATATTAAATTCATAATTTTTTCATTATAAAATATTAAATTTCGGCAATTTTTTGGAACTCTAAAATAAATTTTAAAACTCTTTAATATAAATATATTAAAACAGGCTAAATTAATTTAAAACTAATCTAGCCTTCTTTGTGTATATATCTTAATTTGTATTGATATAACAATTATTTTTCTACAAATTCTAACATTTTTTTAATATTTTTTATTGACTTTGTTTTTTGTTTTTGGTATACTACTCACAAGTTGTTATAAGAAAACTCCTTCTTAGTTGGGTGCATAGATTAGTAGTTGTTATCTTTGCATTTCAGCTATTAATCCGTGCACCTAACTTTCGTAAGTTTGTTAAGTGCTCAATATACATATGAAGGAGGTGGACAAGAAAAATGAATACTCTTATTTGTATTGCACTTGTCATTCTTTCTCTTGTTGCTTTGGTTGCAGTAATTGGTGCCTTTGGGTTAAAATTATTTGCACAATGCAAAGGGAAAAAAATTGAAGTTACCAATAATGATAACTCCAAATAACAACCGATTGAGTAAGGACTTGTTCCTTGCTCTTTTTTATATATTTATAATATATTTATTCTTCTGTGTCAATACTTATTATTAATATGTAATAAATATTTAATATTTTTGTAACATCTTTGTAATATTATACATAATTTTTTTATATTTTTCAATAGTTTTTCATAAATTTCTTATTTTATTTTAAATAATTTTTCCACAATACAAAATTTTGCCTTCAAATTTTATTTTCATCCAACCATTTTGAATACCTTCACTGCTTTATATACATTATTTTCATAACTAGCACTTGTTGTTAAATTTAACATTTTTGTTTTTCTCTCTATTGTTCTATATTTTGAACTATTTGGCTTAAACAATAATGAAATTATATCTAAAATCCATCCTATTCCAAATAAACCAGCAGTAAAATATATTATTCCTACTTTTCAATTTTTTCCTTATTTTTGTGTATAATCAGTTTTAATAAAGATATTATATCATTTGCACTCTTTAATATACTTTTATATTCATTTGTTCCTACTCTTAATATTCCACTTTCTCTTAAATTAAATTTAATATTTGGATTATGAAAATCATTTGTTGTTATATTAATATATAATTCATCACAATATTTTGTTTCATTAGTAATTGTATTTGAATTTATTTTTATTTTTCCATTGTTTTTTATTTTTACCTTAGATGTACCCAATGTATTATTTAAAGATAAAGAACTATGATTTTCTATTAACTCACAGTCTATAATCTGTGCAAAATTATAATCTTTATTCATTATATTAATTTTTTTATTTTGTTCATCCAAAAATAATTCATCGTATATTTTAATATACCCTTTATTTAATAAATTATTTTCTTTATTCTGTCTTTCTAAATCTTCATTATTTAGTATTTTTATTTTTCTTATAGTAAAATATTCACATATTCCTACAAATATTTCTAAAATAATTAGTGGCGGCAATACTATTGTTACTAATAAATTCAATATCAATATTAGTGCTAATATTATTGATAGAATTATATAAACTTTTTTAGACTTATTTTTCATAATAATTCTCCTTTTATTTTTTATAAAGATTATATACTACAAAAAACGCAAAACCTGTCGAAATTTGCGTTTTTTGTAATTTTTTAAGAATT
>CANOPV010000237.1 GCA_947568605.1 uncultured Clostridium sp. | reverse complement strand
AAAAATGGAAGTCAAAATAAATAGAGAAATAAGAAACTACACAGAAAGTATATTCTTCGGACTGTCTTTACGACAGTTCGTTTTTTCTATACTTGCTTGTGGTGTAGCAGTATTATTCTACTTTTTATTAAAGGGTAAGTTTGGTATAGAAACTTTATCTTGGGTATGTATTTTAGGTGCTAGTCCTTTCGCTGCAATAGGCTTTGTCACATACAATGGAATGACAGCAGAAAAGTTTATATATGCCTATATAAAATCAGAGTTTTTAATACCAAAGAATTTAACCTTTAAACCGGTTAATTTTTATTATGAACTATTAAAAGATAAATTAGAAAAGGAGGAGAACAATGAAAACATTAAAAATGTTGTTCAAACAAGATAAGGAAGCATTTGTAGTTCCAAAAGGAATACAAGATGTTATACCTGTTACTAGAATATGGCAAGATGGAATATTTCAAGTTGGAAAAAACAAATATTCTAAATGCTATCGTTTTACAGATATAAATTATGCAGTTGCAAGTAGAAGTGATAAAGAGGGTATGTTTTTAGAGTATTCAGAACTTCTTAATTCATTTGATACTGGAGCAACTACTAAAATAACTATTTTAAATAGAAGACTTAATAAAGTTGATTTTGAAAAAAATATATTACTACCATTAGCAAATGACCAATTAGATGATTATAGAAAAGAATATAATAAAATGCTTTTAGATAAAGCAACAGGTGCTAATGGTATAACACAAGAAAAGTTTTTAACTATTTCTGTGAATAAAAAGAGTATTGAAGAAGCAAGAACTTATTTTACAAGAATAAGTGCAGACTTAATAAATCACTTTTCACAATTAGGATCTAAATGTATTGAATTAGAAGCAGAAGATAGACTTCGTTTGTGTCACGATTTTTATAGACAAGGAGAAGAAAATGCTTTTACTTTTGATATGATACAAAATATGAGAAAAGGTCATAGTTTTAAAGATTTTATTTGTCCAGATAGTTTTAACTTTGAAAAAGACTACTTCAAGATGGGAGATAAATATGGTAGAGTTATTTTCTTAAAAGAGTATGCAAGTTATATTAAAGACAATATGGTTGCAGAACTTACAGACTTAAATAGAAATATGATGATGAGTATTGATGTTATTCCTGTTCCTATGGACGAAGCCGTTAGAGAAGTAGAAAATCGTAGGCTAGGTGTAGAAACTAATATAACTAATTGGCAAAGAAGGCAAAACTCTAATAACAATTTTAGTGCAGTTATTCCATACGATATGGAACAACAGAGAATTGAATCAAAAGAGTTTTTAGATGACTTAACAACTCGTGACCAAAGAATGTTTATAAGTGTCTTAACTATGGTGCATACGGCAGATAGTAAGGAACAATTAGACAATGATACAGAAAGTTTACTTACTACTGCAAGAAAGCATTTATGTCAGTTTGCTATATTAAAATATCAACAAATGGACGGACTTAATACTGCAATGCCTTATGGAGTTAGAAAAATAGATACTTTAAGAACTCTTACAACAGAAAGTTTAGCAGTATTTATGCCATTTAGAGTACAAGAAATAAATCACGAAAACGGTATTTATTATGGACAAAATGTTATAAGTAAAAATATGATTATTGCCGATAGGCGACAACTTTTAAATGGTAATTCATTTATACTTGGAGTTTCTGGTAGTGGTAAATCATTTACTGGTAAAAATGAAATAGTATCAGTTATACTTCGTGATCCAAATGCAGATGTAATAGTCATTGATCCGGAACGAGAATATTCGCAACTAATCAATGCACTTGGAGGAGAAGTTATCCATATATCAGCAACGAGTAATAATCACATAAATGCTATGGACTTAAATAGTGAATACGGAGATGGAGCAAACCCTGTAATATTAAAATCAGAGTTTATTTTATCTTTATGTGAGCAACTTATTGGTGGAAGTAATCTAGGTCCAAAACAGAAGTCAATTATAGATAGATGTACTGCTTCTGTTTATAGACATTATCAACAAGGAAATTATCAAGGAACTCCGCCAACACTACAAGATTTTAGAGAAGAACTATTAAAACAAAATGAGCCAGAAGCAAAAGAAATTGCACTTGCTATTGAATTATTTACAGATGGAAGTTTAAATACTTTTGCAAAAAATACTAATGTTGATACTAATAATAGACTATTATGTTATGACATTTTAGATTTAGGAAAGCAATTACTTCCTATTGGTATGTTAGTAGTTCTTGATAGTATTTTAAATAGAATAACAATGAACAGAAGTAAAGGTAGAAATACCTTTATTTTTATTGATGAAATTTATTTACTATTCCAACACGAATATTCAGCAAACTTCTTATTTACTTTATGGAAAAGAGTTCGTAAATATGGTGCATATTGTACTGGTATTACACAAAATGTTGATGACTTATTACAAAGCCATACTGCAAGAACAATGTTAGCCAATTCAGAATTTATTGTAATGCTTAATCAAGCAAGTACAGATAGACTAGAACTTGCAAAACTACTTTATATATCAGATTTACAATTTTGATATATAACAAATGTAGG
>CANOPV010000236.1 GCA_947568605.1 uncultured Clostridium sp. | reverse complement strand
ATATTTAATGATAGTAAACTATTATTAGTTTTAAGAAAGAAAACATTAGATAATAGAAAAGAATGTATATTACCAGGTGGAAAAAGAGAAAATGATGAAACAGATGAGGAAACATTAAAAAGAGAATTATCAGAAGAGTTAGGTGTAGAAATTAAAAGTATTAAGCATTATAAAATTTATTATGATAAGGCTGTTTTTGAAGAAGGAGAAGATTTTAAACAAACTACATATATTACTGAATTAAAAGGACAGGAAATTACAGTAAAAAATGAAATAAAGGAAGCATTATGGATTAATTCTAATTATGAAGATTTAGGAATAAAATGTAATCCAACCTTAAAATTAAAAATAATTCCTGATTTAATAAAAGATGGATATATGGAATTATGTAAAAAATATGAAATAGAAAGATAATTAAAGAAATATTAGAGATATGAAGTTATATTATAGATGATTATAAAAAATTAAAGGAGTAAAAATATGAGTAATATTATAAAACCAATGATATTTAACATAAAAGACTTAGAAATAAAAGCAAAAAATGGAGATAAACTTTCACACTATATTTTAGGAAGAAGTTATGATAGTGAAGAAAATGGGGCAGAGCAAAATTTTGAAATGGCAATGTATTGGTATGAAAAAGGAAGAAAATTAGGAGATCCTTGTTGTACTTATGGAGTTGGTGCCTGTTATTATTTGGGAGATGGTGTGAAACAAGATAAAGAAAAAGCAAAACAAATTCACATAGATAATTATAAACCATTGTTAGAACTTATTGATAAAGAAAAACAAAATCCAAGAAAACAATCATTTTCAAAATTTTGTTTAGGTGCTTATTATTATTTTGGATTTGGAGAAATAGAAAAAGATGAAAGAAAATCTTTTGAATTAATATATGATTGTGCTATGCAGGGACACTTGCCTGCAATATATGATTTAGGTGCTAATTTTTATTATAATGGAGTAGGAACCAAGAAAGATTTAAGATTATCAAAATATTATTTAAAAATGGCAGCAGATGCGGGACTACCAAGAGCAAAGGTTAAGTTTGAGCAATATAAAAATATATATGAAAATGAAATTGAAAAGTAATTTTACAGGAGGAAAATATGAAAGTTATAGAAAAGTTTATAAAAGGAAAATTTGATAAAGAAGAATTGTGTGAAGATGGCATTAGTGTAACAAATAATTTTATAGCGATTATAGATGGAGTTAGTTCTCAAAGTCAATTTAAGTATAACAACAAAAAATTAGGCAAAATAATATGTGATATTTTATTAGAAGCAATACCTAATATAGATAATAAGTTTAATTGTTATCAAACTATTGATTTTTTAAATGAATATATAATAGAATTTTATAAAAAGAACAATATTTTAGAAAAAATATCAGATGATCCAGCCAATCAACCATCTGCATCTGTTATAATGTATTCAAAATATTATAATCAGATATGGTTAATAGGAGACTGTATGGCTTTATATGGAGATAATATACTTGAAAACAAATTAGAAGTTGATGAATTATATACAAAAATTAGAAAAATGACAATAGAATACTTTTTGGCGACAGGATATACAGAAGAACAGTTACTAGAAGAAGATATTGCAAAAAAGTTTATTCAAAACTTATCGAAAAGACAGCCATATATAAGAAATAAAGTATATAATAGTAAATATGATTATGCTGTGATTGATGGATTTAATAGACCCAATAAAAAGTTAATAAAATGTATTGATGTTCCATCTGATATAAAAGAAATTGTTTTTGTTTCAGATGGATATAGAAAGCCATTTAGCACATTAAAAGAATCAGAAGAATATTTGAAATATATTAAAAAAGTAGACCCTCTATGTTATAAAGAATTTGCGTATGAAAGAGGATTTTATAAAAATCAAGAAAATTATGATGACAGAGCGTATATTAAATTTGAGATATAATTTAATTCATTGTAATAAATTATAATAGTGTAGCAAGACAAATTTTATTATATAGGAGAAAAGTAAAATATGGATAAAATAATAAGAAAAGCAGTGAGATGCTATTTAATAGAAGAAAATAAAATAGTAGTAACAAAATTTTAAAATTTATATGAAGGAGCAAAATTAATATGGGAAAAGTATTAAAAGTAAGAGAAGTTGGAGACCCTATTTTATCGAAAAAATGTAAAAAGGTAGATATAAAAAATATTAATCAAGAGATATTAGAAGAAATTGAGGATTTAAAGGAAACATTAAATTTTACAGAGGGATTTGGAATTGCAGCATCACAAGCAGGAATAAATAGAAGAATAGTTATTATTAAAGTAGATAAAGAAAAATGTACATATAAAGATTGTGAAGATATACCAATTACAGTAATGCTAAATCCAACTTGGAAAAAACTATCAGAAGAAACAGAAATTGAATATGAAGGTTGTTTAAGTGTTCCAAATATAAGAGGAAAAGTAGAAAGATATACAAATATTGAAGTAACATATTATAATGAAAAAGGCGAAAAAATTATAAAAAAACTAAAAGGATTTACAGCAAGAGATGTGCAACACGAATGCGATCATTTAGATGGAAT
>CANOPV010000235.1 GCA_947568605.1 uncultured Clostridium sp. | reverse complement strand
GAAAGTCCGGGCTCCATAGAGCAATGGTGCTGGATAACGTCCAGTAAAGGAAACTTTAAGGAAAGTGCAACAGAAAATAACCGCTTTTGTTAAAAAGTAAGGGTGAAAAGGCGAGGTAAGAGCTCACCGCTATTATGGTGACATAATAGGCTGTGTAAACCCCACCTGGAGCAACACCTAAATTAGAAGATTAAGACTGCTCGTCAACTTCTTAAACTGGTGGCTTGATGCATATAGTAATATATGTACTAGATAAATGACTATTCACGACAGAACCCGGCTTATAGATTTGCTAATAAAATAAAAAAGGTATGTAAACAATTTTTGTTTTACCACCTTTTTTTATTTTATTAATTTATTCATATCATCTGGTAAATCAATTTCAAATATTAATTTATTTTTAAAAATAGGATGAATAAATTCTATTTTATATGCGTGCAAAGCCTGTCTTGAAATTAAATTAGAAGCAGTTCCATATAAAGTATCACCAATAATTGAATGTCCAATATAAGAACTATGAACACGAATTTGATGAGTTCTACCAGTCTCTAAAATAAATTTAACAAAACACATATTATTTCTCAGATTTTTTATAACTTCATAATGAGTAATAGAAACATCACCATTGTCATTTACACATCTTTTTATAATACTATTATTTTCACGAGCAATAGGTGCATTAATAATTCCAATTTTATTTTCTAAATAACCATTTAGAATTGCTAAATATTCTTTTCTAAATACTTTATTTTTCATCTGATTAACTAAACATTCTTGAATATATTCATTTTTTGCAAAGATTACTAAACCAGATGTATCTTTATCTAACCTATTTACAGGTCTAATTTTCTTTTTTAAATGAATAGTATCAAAATAATATTTAACTCCATTAGATAAACTATTATCAAAATGCATACAAGATGGGTGAATTGCAATTCCTGTTGGTTTATTTAAAATGAGCATAAATTCATCTTCATAAATAATATCTAAATTCATTTTAGTAGGTACAATATTAGAATTATCTTCTTCAAAATCTATTAATACAGTTACAAGATCATTTACAAATAAAGTATCATTTATATAGGATAATTTATCATTAACAAAAATTTTTTGATTTTGTTTAAGACGTAAAATAAGTCTATCAGACATATTAAATTCTAATTTTAAAACGTTCTTTACATTTATATATTTTTTTTCATCTACTACTTTATAAGATAACTTCATATAATCTCCATTTCAGAATAACAGTGTACTATAAAATTTGATAAAATTCAAGTATAAAAAATGTAACTTACAAGTAAAAAATATTAATAGCATAGTTGACAAATAAAAAAAGAAAATATAAAATAAACAAAATAGAAATAACACTTTTTCAAAAGATTGTTGCATTGTGAATTAAAATACATATATAGATTGGAGGCTGAAAATGGAGATAAATTATCCACCTTATACAATAACTGATAAAAAGATAAATTTATCAACAAAAAAAATGGAAAAAATTGGAGAAGCCAATTATTTTGAAAGTCTAAATAAATTTCCAAAATTAAGAAGAAAAACAAGAATAAAATCAATACATTCTTCATTAGCCATTGAAAATAATCAATTATCATTATTTCAAGTTGAGGCAGTAATAAATGGAAAGAATGTTATTGGAGAACAAAAAGATATTCAAGAAGTTAAGAACGCATATAAAGCATATAACGAAATAGATAATATAAATCCATATTCCGTAAAAGATTTAAAAAAAATACACGGAATATTAACTTTTGCTATTGAAGATGATAGTGGAAAATTTAGAAATCACGGAGAGGCTGTTTATGATGGAGATATTCAAATTTTTATGGCACCATCTCATAAAATGGTTCCTATGTTAATGGATAATTTATTTAATTGGATGAATAAAGTTAAAGAAGAAGTTAATCCTTTAATTTTATCATCTATATTTCATTATGAATTTGTATTTATACATCCATTTTCAGATGGAAATGGAAGAACAGCAAGACTATGGCAAACAGCAATACTTGCACACTGGAAAGAATTATTTAAATATATTCCCATAGAAAGCATAATAAGAAAACATCAAGAAGGTTATTATAATGCAATTCAAAATTGTAATAATGCAGGAAACTCAAATGAATTTATTGAATTTATGCTTAAAATTATAGATGAAGCAGTTAAAGAAATAATTTTAGAACAACAAAATACTACACAAGAAACTACACAAAAAACTACACAAGAAAAAATAATAAATTTAATTAAAAAAAATCCAAGTATTACACAAGTCGAAATGGCTAAATTACTTGATTTAACAAGAGATGGTATATCATATAATATACGAATATTAAAGAAAAATGGAATTATTGAAAGAGTTGGCTCTACAAAAAATGGAATTTGGAAAATAAATGTAGTAGACTAATATAAAAGTTAAAAGTAAAATATGTAAAATTAGGAAGATATATATGAGAATTAGAAAAAGAAAATGGACCAATAAAGAATTAGAAGAATGTAACTTCTACATTGGAAATGGTGAAAAATATAAAGGAAAATGGAAAGAACAATTTAAAAATAATCAGCCAATAC
>CANOPV010000234.1 GCA_947568605.1 uncultured Clostridium sp. | reverse complement strand
CATTTATTATATCTCTAATTACTGCTCCTGTTTGTGATGTTAATACACCAATAATTTTTGGCATATATGGAATTTGCTTTTTATTCTTTTCATCAAATAAGCCTTCTAATTCGAGTTTGTTTTTTAATTCCTCATATTTAGTGTATAAATCTCCTATTCCATCATTTTGTATTGCTTTACAGTATATTTGATATACTCCATCTCTTTCAAATACTGATACTGTTCCAAATACCACTATTTTCATCCCATCTTTTGGAGTAAAGTTTAGATTTTGTGTGTATGTTTTAAACATTACGCATTTTATTAATGAGTTTTCGTCTTTTAATGTAAAATATAAATGTCCTGTGTAATGGTTCTTAAAATTAGATATTTCCCCCCTTACCAAGACATTATTTAAGTATTCATCTTCACCAATTTTTTGTTTAACATATTTATTTAATTCGGTTACTGTTATTGGTTCTATTTTCATCTATTTCTCCTTTAATTCAAACAAGAATCAGCATATTGCCTCGTTAAAATTTATTGAGAACCCCCAGTCATCTTCGATGACAGCCCCCTTAATAAAGGGGCCAAGACCGCAAATATTAAAATAGCACATATATTCTTGCCTCCCTTATTTAAGGGAGGTGGCACATAGTGCCAGAGGGTTCTTAATTTTTCTCTAAATTTTTACTATGTTTGCAAGGACTCCATTTATAAAATTTGAAGACATATCTTCTCCATATTTTTTTGCAAGTTCTACTGCTTCATTTATTGCAACTTTATATGGAATATCTGTATATTTAATTTCATAAATTGCTAATTTTAATATTGCTAAATCGATTTTAGATATTCTTTCTACTTTCCAGTCTTCTTTTAAGTTATTTGATATTAAATCAAGTATTTGTTCATTATTTTCATTTATTCCATTTGTTACTTCTTTAATATACGATGTTGTCTCTTCATCTTTTATTTCACTGTTTTCTATATATAAATCTACTTGTTCTGAAATATCTTGTTGTTGTATTTCCATACTGTATAATAGTTTAAAAGTTAATTCTCTAATTGCAGACCTTTTCATTGCATTATATTTCCTTTCTATTGACCATTTATTATTAGTTTATAACCTATCTATTAAATTTTTTATTTTTTCTTTTACTTCATATTTATTTCTTTGTATATAATTGCCTAAAAAGACTCCTATTGCAATTAATATAATTCCAACAATTAGCATATATAAGCGAGTACATAATATTACTATTGCAATTATACCCCCAATTATTGCTCCCCTATATTCATAAATAAAATTTTTTAATGCTTCCATATACTCCTCCTTTATTGTGCTTCTTGTTGTTTTTCAGATATATTTTTAATTTGTATATTTATTTCTTTAATATCTAAATCTGTTGCTTTTTTTATAACTTCTTTTATTCTAATTTGTAAATTTGAAGATAATTCTTTTATAATTGTATTAGGTGCAACTAATAATGTTAAGTTTATTTTTACATTGTTTTCATCATCAAATATAACTTTTGTAACTACATTTTCAGTACTTTCAAATCCTGTTGCTACACTATTTACAAGATTTTCTATGGTATCTTTTGAAATTAATAATTTTCCACTTTCATTTTCTAATAAGATGCCCTCACTATTTTCCTTTTCTTTATTTGAATTTGCTCCAAAAAATATACATTTTATAGATAAAAGGATAAAAACACTACTTATTACTATCATAATGTTAGTATATGTTGTATTGTTTAATGTTTTTTCTATCATCATAACGATAATATCAGTATTTGTCCACCCTAATACTAATAAAAAGAATATTAATGCTAATAATATTATTATATATGAATATACTACTAAGGTTATTTTCTCAATTACTTTCATTTATATTTACATTCCTTTCTAAATGTATGAGTCCTTATTTTTCTAATTATTTACTTTCTGTTTCATTTTTTACTTCTTCATTTATTTCTTTTTTTGTATCTATTTCGTTTATATCTGTGTTAACACCTTGTACGTGTACATTTACTTCTAATACTTTTAATCCTGTCATTGTTTCAACTGCTTTTTTTACTCTATTTTGAATTTCAAATGCAACATCGGGTATTCTAACTCCATATTCTACTATTATATTTACATCTATTTTTGCTTCTTTGTCTCCAACTTCAACTTTTATTCCTTTTGATAAGTTTTTCTTTCCACTGAAAACTTCTGATATTCCTCCTGCAAATCCTCCTGACATTCCAGATACTCCTGGTACTTCTGATGCAGCAATTCCTGCAATTACAGATACTACTTCATCTGCTATTTTTATATCGTTTTTATCTGTACTTATGTCAATAGTTTCCTCCACTTTTTCAATTTCTTGAACTTTTTCCTTTTCTAATTCTTCATTTTTCATATTCAATTCCTCCTTAATTTATTATTAAGAAAATCTTGTTTTCTTATACAATATAATAAAAATTGATATACTTAATTTTTATTGGTATAAGTATATCAATTTTTTTTAGTTTTTACAACTGTTTTTTTAATATTTTTAATTATTTTATGATTCATTTATGATAATATCTTAATAATTCATTTTAGAAAATGTCTCAA
>CANOPV010000233.1 GCA_947568605.1 uncultured Clostridium sp. | reverse complement strand
TAATTCATTGGCTCCAAATAACTTCGTTATATTGTCGCATAATTTCATTAAAAAAATAATCCTTTAACTCGAATTGTCCCTAAAAGAGCTTTAAATTTGGCACTTATTTTAAATGGCAATTCTTCGCTAAAATATTTAAAAATTGCTTTTGCGGGCGACAACTTCGCGTAGCGATTGGAGTCAAAAGCATATTTTTAAATATTTTAGCGAAGAATTGCTTGCATTTTATTTTTATTATACAATTCTTCGTTAAAGTAATTAATTAGTCTAAAAATTTAATAATTTTGTGCTAAAACTTTAAAATATGCTTTTGGATGAGAACATACAGGACATACTTCTGGTGCATTTTTTCCAATACAAATATGGCCACAATTAGCACATTGCCATATTGTATCTCCATCTTTACTAAATACTAAACCATTTTTAACATTTTCTAATAATTTTAAATATCTTGCTTCGTGTTCTTTTTCAATTTGTCCAACAGCCTCAAAAAGATAAGCAATTCTATCAAAACCTTCTTCTCTTGCCTCTTTTGCAAAAGTATCATACATATCAGTCCATTCAAAGTTTTCTCCATTTGCTGCATCTTCTAAATTTGTTACTGTATCTGGAACATCCCCATCGTGTAATAATTTAAACCAAATTTTTGCGTGTTCTTTCTCATTATTTGCAGTTTCTGTAAATAATTCTGCTATTTGTTCATAACCTTCTTTTTTTGCTTTGCTAGCATAATATGTATATTTATTTCTTGCTTGTGATTCTCCAGCAAATGCTGTCATTAAATTTTGTTCTGTTTTTGTACCTTTTAAATCTGCCATTATAAATACCTCCTAAAATTAATTATGAAATAATTATATCATATAACTTTATAAATTCAAGATAAAATAAGAAAATTTTTATTAAACTTATAAAAATATATAACAAAAAAATAGTACAAATAATTAATACATCTTTAATGTATCTTCGATAATATCTGATACATTTGTTATAGTATCTGTATCTGTTTTAATAGAAAAAGAAGTAACATTATTAACATTTCTATAAACAGAAATATTAATATTTCCAATTAAAGTAGATTCTGGCAAATTGATGACATTATTAGACATCTAAAATCTTCCTTTCTTTTGTTTAGTAAAAAGATTATAACAAAAATTATAAAGATAGTGTGTCGAAATATGTAAAAAAATAAAAATATATTATGAAAATGGAAAAAATTTACTTTTACAATCTCTTTAATATATGATAATAATGTAATTGAGAAATATAAAATTATATTTTAAATCAATTAAAAGTGTTGTAATTTATATCAATTAAAAATTCATTGTCTTATTAAAAATTTTAAATTAAATCTGAGTTTTTACCTAAAAAGAAATAATTATTTTATTAAAATACTTGTTTTTTATAACAAAATATATTATCATAATATAAAATATGTGCTTATAGCTCAGCAGGATAGAGCAGTCGCCTCCTAAGCGACCGATGGTGGTTCGAGTCCGCCTAGGCACACCAACTTTCAAAGAATTATAAAATATTTAGGCGAAAATTAGGTCAAAGAGAATTACAAAAATAGAGTATAGTATTATATAAAATAAAGGAAGAGATAATAAGTGATAGATTTACATATACATACAAACCATTCAGATGGAACAGACAGTGTAAAAGAATTATTAGAAAAGGCAGAAAATAAAAAAATAGAAGTAATTTCAATAACAGACCACAATAAAATAGATACTTATAAATAAATAGAAAACAATCAAAATTTAAGAAAAATATATAGTGGAGAAATAATAATCGGTTCAGAATTAAAAACATCGTATAAAGGAATTAGTATAGAAGTTTTAGCGTATGGGTTTGATTATAACAAATTATTAACAAAAGATGTAGATAATGAAAAGATACAAAAAAAGATTTTAGAAGAATTAATAAAAATAGCAGATAAAATAGGGCTTAAATATGATATTAAAAATTTATATATTGATTTAAGTGATTTTTCAAAGCAATTTGCATCTGCTGTGATTGAAAAAGAATTACTGAAATATCCAGAAAATGAAAAAATAATAAAAGAAATTGGTGAATTTAAAGACATATCATTTTTTAGAGCACATCAAACTAACAAGAACAGTATTTTTTATATAGACGAAACTAAGTATTATCCTGAAATAAATGAATTAATAAATATAATACATAAATCAGGCGGGTTAGCATTTTTAGCACACGGATATATATATCCATTTGAAGATAAAGACAAAGAAATAGAAGAAATATTAAAAACAACAAATATTGATGGTATAGAATGTGAATATCCTTTATTTTCTAATGAAGAAAGGAATAAGGCTAAAAAATTGGCAAAGAAATATAATAAATTTATGTCAGGAGGAACAGATTATCACGCAAAAAATAAGCCAAATATAGAATTAGGAACAGGAATAAATAATAACATACATATTTCTAAAAATTTGATTAATAATTGGATTAACAAAGTCAATAAAATATAAGTAGAGAATTAATTATTTTTTTATTTAAATTAAACATTCAATTATTCTTTAAAAATATTTAAAAATATGCTTTTGCTCCATCGCTCCGCGAACGTGTCGCATAAAAGCAATTTT
>CANOPV010000232.1 GCA_947568605.1 uncultured Clostridium sp. | reverse complement strand
ATCCTATACTATTTATTAGTCCTTCTTTACATTCTGCAATTCTTGGTTGTGGATTTCCATATCTTTCTTCTTTTGTTGTTCCTTTTAATGAAATTGAGCCTAATATATTTATATCATAAAAATTTGCAAATTCATAGCCAAAGCCAAATGTTCCACTTGCTGGTATTACAGGATTGTCTAGTTTTAGATTTCCTAAGGTTACTGATAAGTCTTTTTCTACCATATTATTTCCTCCTTTTTTAAGATGGGTCCATCTACACATATTCTTTTATTTCCATATTTTGTTTTACAAGTACATCCCATACAGGCTCCAAATCCGCATCCCATTCGCTCTTCAAAACTTAATTCTCCATCTGTATTTGTTATGTCATATACTGCTTTTAACATATTTTGTGGTCCACAGGCATAATAATATGTATAATTGTCTAAATTTTTTATTATATCTGTTACATATCCCTTTGTTCCGTATGTTCCGTCTTCTGTTGATATATGTACTTCTGCTCCTATTTTTTTAAATTCTTCTTCATAAAATATTTCTTCTTTTGTTCTAAATCCTAATATTACTATTGGTTTTTTATTTGAGTCTACTAGTCTTTTACATAAATTGTACATTGGTGGTGTGCCTACTCCTCCACCAATTAGTAATGGTTTTTGTCCGCTTCTTTCTTCATCAAATCCATTTCCTAAGCCTGTTAATACATCTAATTCTACATTTTTTTGTAATGTAGACATTTTTTCAGTTCCTTCTCCTACTGTTTTATATATTATTGTTATCGTTTTTTCATCTACATCACATACTGATATTGGTCTTCTTAGATAAAATCCCTCTAATTCTATGTTTATAAATTGTCCTGGTTTTGTTATGTATGAGGTATCTCCTTCTAATATCATTTTATATGTATTTTTTGCTATTTTTTCATTTAATTTAATTTTATATTTATTTTTTTTATACATTTTAATTTCCTTTCTCTTTGGGTCGCGTTTTTTACGACTCCTACATAACTTGATAGAAATTTTTTAACTAAATAAAGTAAAATTGCTATTTGTATGATTAAAATCGCACTTTTATTATATTTCATTGAAAATTATGTTTCCATTTACCATTGTCATTTTACATCTTCCAAAAACTTCTTCTTTATCAAATGGTGTGGCTTTTCCCATTGATACAAATTTATTTGAGTCTATTGTATATTCTTCTCCTAAGTCATATACTGTTAGGTCTGCAATTTCACCTACTTTTATTTGTGTTCCTATTTTAAATATTTTTCTAGGGTTATCGTTCATAAGCTCTATTAGTTTTTCTAAACTTATTTTCCCTGTTTTTACTAATTTTGTGTATAATATAGGAAATGCTACTTCTAGTCCTACTACTCCCATAGCACTTTCTTTTAGTCCTTTTGATTTTTCTTCTTCTGAGTGTGGGGCGTGGTCTGTTATTATCATATCTATTGTTCCGTCTTGAAGTCCTTGTATTAGTGCTTCTTGGTCGTCTATTGCTCTTATTGGTGGATTCATTTTGAATCTTCCGTGTTCTTGTAATTTTGTATCATCTAATGCTAGATAATGTGGTGCTGTCTCACACGTTATATTTACTCCTTCTTTTTTTGCTTTTCTTATTAGTTCTACACTTTCTTTTGTTGATATATGGCATACGTGATAATTACATCTAGTTTTTCTTGATAGTTCTATGTCTCTTTTTATTGGTCCCCATTCACTTTCTGAACATATTCCTTTATGTCCGTGTTCTTTTGCATATATTCCATCGTGAATGTATCCTCCGTTTAACAAAGAGTTATCTTCACAATGTGCTACTATCATTTTATTTATTTTATGTGCTTCTTCCATTGCTTTTAACATCATTTCTTCGCTTTGAACGCCTCTTCCGTCGTCTGAAAATGCTATTACATCGTTTTTCATTTCTTCAAAGTTTGCTAGTTCTTCTCCTTTTTCTCCTTTTGTTATTGTTCCATAGGGGTATACATTTATTACTGCGTCTTTTTTTATTGCGTCTAGTTCTATTTGTAGGTTTTCTTTACAGTCTGGTGTTGGATTTAGGTTTGGCATTGCACATATACTTGTATATCCTCCTCTTGCTCCTGCCATACTTCCCGTTTTTATTGTTTCTTTATAAATAAAACCAGGTTCTCTAAGATGTGTATGTACATCTATTAAGCCTGGTAATAAATATAAATTTTGTAAATTGTAAGTAACATAGAATTCTTTTTCTTCTATGTTTTTTTCTATTTTTGTGATTATTCCGTCTGTTATTTCTACATCGCTTTTTTGAAATTTGTTATTTGTATATATTGTTGCATTTTTTAATAATTGTTTCATATTTTTCCTCCCTTCGATTTTTATAATAATACAAAAAATTGGAGAATTTGTCAACTATTTTAATTTTTTTATTTCTTCTGTTAATTCAGTTAATTCTTGTATTTCTTTTATATCTTTGTTTTTTATTAACATTTTTTGCAATTTCTATTGATTTTTCTTTTTTTCCATTTTCATTGGCATAGTGAATTTTCATATTTTCTAACATTTGTGCTTCCATATATTCATCATATTCTGCTCGTGCTTTTTCGTCTTGGCTTAAATATTGTAGTTCTTTATATGCTTTTTCTATTTTT
>CANOPV010000231.1 GCA_947568605.1 uncultured Clostridium sp. | reverse complement strand
GTATAAAAATAGATGAAATAAGACAAATGCAATCAAAAATAGCAGAAAAACCAATAATATCAAATAAAAAAGTATATATAATAAACGACAGTGAAAAAATGACAAAAGAAGCACAAAACTGTTTATTAAAAACATTAGAAGAACCACCAGAATATATAACAATAATATTAATAACATCAAACGAAAATATGATATTAAACACAATAAAATCAAGATGTACAAAAATAATATTTAACAAAATAGAAGATGAAGTATTATTTAAATATCTAAAAGAAAACTACAAATTTGAAAACATAACACAAAATATGTTAAAAGCATATTCAGGAAGCATAAAAAAGGCATTACAAATGAATGAAAAAAAAGAAATATATGAAGAATTAGACGAATATTTTTATAATATAGAAAACTATAAAATAATAGACGTATTAAACAAAATAGAATGTTTATATAAAAATAAAGAAAACATACAAGAAATGTTAGAATATATAAACACCATATTATTTGAGAAATCTAAAACAGAAACAAAATATTTAAAATACATTGAAAATGTAGAACAAACAAAACAGAAAATAAAAATAAACGCAAACTATGATATGACAATAGACAAATTACTATTAAAAATATGGGAATAAATATCTACTACAATTCTTCGTTAAAATTATTTTTTTAATAAAATTTTTTTGAAGTTATTATACACAACCTATTTTTTATAGAATTTTTTTAAAAATTAGGTTTTCCAGGCTCACGGGTATTCCCCGCCTCCACGGCTGTCAAACCGTAATTTTGAAAAAAATCTATAAAAAGGTTGTGAAATTATTATTTATTAAAAAATGATTTTTTAACTCGAATTGTCCTAAAAATGCAAAATTACAAAATGTAGAGAAATTGTAGGGGCGATTTTAATCACCCACGTGGCGAAGCCACTCTGTTCATAGAAAGGAAAGATGCTAGCAATGAAAAACATAATAGGAGTAAGATTTAAAAAACCAGGAAAAATATATTTTTTTGACCCAGGAGAAAACAAAATAGAAAAAGGAACCTTTGTAATAGTAGAAACAACAATGGGACAAGAATATGCAGAAGTAATAATAGCAAATAGAAAAATGGATGAAAAAAAGATAGTAAAACCACTAAAAAAAATAATAAGAGTAGCAACAAAATCAGACGAAAAACACCATAAGGAAAATAAAAAAATAGAAGAAGAAGCATTTGTATTGGCAAATAAAAAAATAAAAGAGCACGATTTAAAAATGACATTAGTAGAAGTAGAATATAAATTTGATAACAGTAAAATGTTATTCTATTTTACAGCAGATGGTAGAATAGATTTCAGAGAATTAGTAAAAGACTTAGCCTCAATTTATAAAACAAGAATAGAACTAAGACAAATAGGAGTAAGAGACGAAGTAAAAAGAATAGGTGGAAATGGAATTTGTGGAAGAGAATTATGTTGTTGTTCATTTTTAGATAACTTTGAAACAGTATCAATAAAAATGGCAAAAGAACAAAATATATCATTAACACCATCAAAAATATCAGGAAACTGTGGCAGACTTATGTGTTGTCTAAAATATGAGCAAGAAGTATATGAAGACAAGTTATCAAAATTACCAAAAGTAGGAGCAATAGTAAAAACAGAAGAAGGAAAAGGCGTAGTAGACAATGTAGAAATACTAAAAGAAAAAGTAAATGTAAAATTCAAAGACAAAGAAGGATATTACTACAAAAAATATGATGTAAAAGACATCACAATAATAAAAAATGTAGAAAATAACACTGTAAACAAAGAAGAACAAGAAAACTTGGAAGAATTAAAAAAACTAGAACAATTAGACTAGACATTTTTTATTGTCTAGCCAAAAAGTAATTTTAAGCCGAAGGTAGCGAAGCAATACAAATATTAAAAAGAGGAAAAAAATGAAAATATTAATTAAAAATGCCACATTACTGGATATGGTAAAAGAAGAACCAAACATTAGAAAAACTGACATATTAATAAACGAAAACAAAATAGAAAAAATATCTAGTCAAATAAAAGAGAAATGTGATAAAATAATAGACGCAAGTAAAATGATATGTATGCCAGGACTAGTAAACACACATACACACTTAGGAATGAGCATATTTAAAGGATATAAAGATGATAATAAACTAATGGACTGGCTAAACAATGTAATATTTCCAATAGAAGACAAATTTAAAAGTGAAGAAATATATTGGAACTCATATCTATCATCAATCGAAATGATAAAAAGTGGAACAACAACATTCAATGATATGTACTTTAATATGGAAAAAGTAATAGAAGTAGCAGAAAAAACAGGACAAAGAGCAGTAATATCTTGGAGCGTTACAGACGACTCAATTAGAGATAAATTTGAAAAAACAAAAGAATATTTTAATAAATACAATCATAAAAATGGTTTAATAAAGATATATGTATCAGCCCACTCAGGATATACTTGTAACGAAGAGACAATAAAAAAATGTGTAAATTTAGCAAAAGAACTAAATACTAGAATACATATACACTTAGCAGAAACATTACAAGAAGAAGAAATAATAAAGAAAAGATATGGGAAAACACCAACAAAATATTTAAAAGACTTAGGAGTATTTGATGTTCCAGTAA
>CANOPV010000230.1 GCA_947568605.1 uncultured Clostridium sp. | reverse complement strand
TTTGACATTGTGTATCATTGAATTTGCAAGTATGAACTGTACAATTTATTTTTTGTTGATAATTATTTTCCATAAAACAATCCTCCCATAATAAATTTATTATGACCCTTTTTTTATAATTATAAATAAATCTCAAAAATATTTTTCTGCTTCGCTTTCAGTATTTAAAATAAAAGTACTAATCTAAACTGCAATTCGAGCTAAAAGATATTTAAAAATTGATTTTATGCGACATGTTTGCAAAGCGTGAGGCGAAAATTATCTTTTTTAAAATTTTAACGACGCGCAGTTTGGGAGTGAGTCTAAAAACTGTTAGTGATTTATCACTTACAGTTTTTTACGAGACGACCAGTAAGGCGTTTAAAATTTCAAAAAAATAATTTTAAGCCGAAGATAGCGGAGCAAAGGAAGTCAAGATTAATCCAACAAAAACAAAGCCAGTTTATTTATGTGTTAAAATTGCAAAACGCAATTAAAACGCATAAATAAATTTGCTCTGTTATTATTTTATTTATTATATTATTTTTTGAATTGAAAAATGACGCAAAAATCCCTTTTCTAAATAGAATGTGTGTATACAGTGGAAAGGGTTACAGCGTTTATCATTTTTTATTTCCTCCTTTGTATTTTCTGGGCACGATACCTCGTGCCCCTACTTTTTCAAATTCTGTTTATATTTTATACAAATTAAATTGTATCGTCAATATTTTTTGAAAATGTAATATTTTTATGAGTTATCTTAACTATTTTGAATAAATAATTTTTCCATCTTTTTTTATATTTTCTAGAAGTTTTTCATTATTTATATTATCTAAATTTAATACATCAAATTTTAATATACATCTTATTTCTTCTAATTTTCTTATTAATAACAATTTTTTATCATTATTTATAAATTTTACTGCAATATCTATATCAGAAGTTTCTTTGTATGTTCCTTTTACTCTTGAACCAAATAGTATTACTTTTTCTATTTCTTCGGTTTCTTTAAATACATCTATTATTTCATTAAATATTTTATCTTCTATTCCATAGTTATTTTTCATTTTTAATCACACTTATCATTTTTTCTTTAAATTTAAATAATACATTATAATAATCTGTTATTATATTTCTATAAATCTCTTTTGTTGTATTTTCGTCGTAAGTATGACTAGTTAAATTTCTATCATCTAGCATATCTAACCATTTTTCTCCGTCTTCTATTAGATTAATTTTATATGCTTCTTTTATTACTGAACGCGGAGAATTAAATTCACCTAATTTTTCATATTCTAAATATACTTTTATAGTTTTCCACGCTAATTCAACTGTAAATTCAAATCTTTGTATTGTTCCATCTAATAATACTGCATTTTTATCTTCTTTATACATATCTATTGCTTCTTTTAGTCTTTCTAGTGCTGTTGAAAATGCTTCAAATCTTTCTTTTAATCTAATCATACATTGTTTCCTTTCTATTAATTTTTTAATGCTTCACTGCATCTATGGCAGATTGTAGGATTTTCCTCATCTTCTCCTACTGTTTCAGAATACATCCAGCATCTTTCACATTTTTTACCTGATGCGACTTCTACTTTCACTTCTATTTCACTTTCCACTTCTTTATTTTGAATTTCTAATGCTGAAACTATTAAAACTGGTAATAATATTTCTTCATTTTGTTTTAAGAATTCGTATTCTTTACAATTTGCGTATATTATTACTTTTGCATTTAATGAATGTCCTATTACCTTTTCTACTCTTGCTTCTTCTAATTTTTTTGCCACTTCTTCTTTTATTTTTATTATTTTATCCCATTTTTCTTCTAATTGTTTATTTTCGTATTTTTCATTTACTTCTGGATAATATGAAAGCATTACACTTTCTTTGTTTTCTCCATCTTTATGTGGCATAAATTTCCATATTTCTTCTGCTGTAAAACACGCCATTGGTGCTAATATTTTTACCAATGCTTCTAATATTTCATACATTGTGTTTTGTGCTGCTCTTCTTTCAATTGAATCAGTCTTGTAAGTATATAATCTATCTTTTATTATGTCTAAATAGAAATTACTCATATCTATAACACAAAATGTATTTAATGCTTGATATGCTTTATTAAAGTCATATTCATTGTATGCTTTTATACAGTCTTTTACAAGTTTATTTAATTTTAATAATGCCCATTTATCTATTTCTTGTAAATCTTCATATTTTACAGGTTTATTTACATCAAAATCGCTAATATTTCCTAATATATATCTTGCTGTATTACGTATTTTTCTATATACTTCTGCTACTTGTTTTAATATATTTTTTGATAGGCTTAATTCTGTTTTATAGTCTGATGATAATACCCATAATCTTAAAATATCTGCTCCAAATTCTTTTATAATGTCTTGTGGAGCAATTACATTTCCAAGACTTTTTGACATCTTTCTTCCTTGCTCATCTACTAACATTCCGTGTGTTACTATTTCTTTATATGGTGCTTTATCTTTTGTTGCTATTGATGTTAATAATGATGATTGGAACCATCCTCTATATTGGTCATTTCCCTCTAAATATAAATTTGCTTCTGGTAATCCTCTTTCTACTAAAACGGATTCGTGTGTTGAACCTGAATCAAACCACACATCCATAATATCTG
>CANOPV010000229.1 GCA_947568605.1 uncultured Clostridium sp. | reverse complement strand
TAGATAATAAAGATTATAGAGTATATTGTTTATTAGGAGATGGAGAAATAGAAGAAGGTCAAATTTGGGAAGCAGCAATGACATCTTGCCACTATAAATTAGATAATTTATGTGTAATTGTAGATAATAATAATTTACAAATAGATGGCACAATTGATAAAGTAATGAATTCATATCCAATAGATAAAAAATTTGAAAGTTTTGGATTTAATGTAATAAATATAAATGGAAACAATATGGAAGAAATCATAAAGGCATTTGAAAATGCAAGAAAAGTAAAAGAAAAACCAACTGCAATAATTGCAAAAACAATTAAAGGAAAAGGAATATCATTTATGGAAAATAAAATAGAATGGCACGGAAAAGCACCAAACGAAGAACAATACGAAATATCAATAAAAGAATTACAAAACAATTAAAAGAAAGGGGTAAAATATGGATATAGAAAATAAAAAAGCTACGAGGCAAAGTTATGGAGAAGAACTAGCAAAACTAGGAGAAAAAAATGAAAATATAGTAGTTTTAGATGCAGACTTATCAGAAGCCACAAAAACAAGTATATTTGCAAAAAAATTTCCAAATAGATTTTTTGATATGGGAATTGCAGAACAAGATATGATGAGTACAGCAGCAGGCTTATCTACTTGTGGTAAGATACCTTATGTAAGTACATTTGCTGTATTTGCAGCAGGAAGAGCCTACGACCAAATACGAAATAGTATATGTTATCCAAAATTAAATGTAAAAATATGTGCAACACACGCTGGAATTACAGTAGGAGAAGATGGAGCAACACATCAAATGTTAGAAGATTTAAGTTTAATGAGAACACTACCAAATATGATAGTAATGTCTACATCAGATGATATTGAAACAAGATGGGCAATAAATGAAATCTCAAAAATAAATGAACCAGTATATTTAAGATTATGCAGACTAGCAACAGCAAAAATATATGAAGAAAATCAAAAATTTGAAATAGGAAAAGGAATACAAATAGGAGATGGAAAAGATGCCACAGTAATTGCAACAGGAGTAACAGTAGAACAAGCAATATTAGCAAAAGAAGAACTAGCAAAAGAAAATATAAATATAAGAATTATAGATATGCATACAATAAAGCCAATAGATAAAGAAATAATAATAAAATGTGCAAAAGAAACAAAAAAACTAATAACCATAGAAGACCATAGTATTATAGGAGGATTAGGAAGTGCAGTATCAGAAGTTTTAACAGAAGAATATCCTACAAAGTTAATAAGAATGGGAATAAAAGACACATTTGGAAAATCTGGAAAAGCAGAAGAACTAATGGAATATTTTAAAATAACAAAAAAAGATATAATTCAAGCAATAAAAAATTGACATAATAGTAAAAAAGTGGTATAATAAAAATATGAAGCCACGAGTGGCTCATAAAATATTTTTTTGGAGGTCATTAAAAATGCAGGAAAATGTAGAAGTAATGCGGATGGTGAAGGAGAATATTCCAAAAGCCGCCAAAAAGACATATTGGAGTGTAGATCGTGACAGAATTGAGATAATGGATACCCAATTGTCAAATGATGAAATTCAAATTATTGCAAATTTGCCTGGCGTCTTGTCAATCAGCAAGAGAAAATTCTCTTCAGATTACTTCATAACTACTGAATAATTTGACCAAAAGAAAATCCACTGGTAATAAAGTGGATTTTCTTTCTTATTCTACATTTCTAACAGCCTCAGCCTGTTCCTTTGTTAAAGAACCTGTTCTAACCATAGCATTTAAAACGTGTTGACGCCTTTGTTCAGCCAAATCAGGATTATAATTTAAACCATAAACAGAAGGAGCATTAGGAATACCAGCAAGAAGACTTGCTTCATATAAATCTAAATCAATAGGCTGTTTTTCAAAATATCCAAAACTTGCCTCTTTTACTCCATAATATCCACTACCAAAATAAATAGTATTAATATATAATTCTAAAATATCATTTTTTGAATAATTTTTTTCTAAATTAAATACAACAAACAATTCAGCAATTTTTCTAGAATAATTTTTCTCTTGTGTAAAATACATATTTCTAGCCAATTGTTGAGTAATAGTACTACCACCTTGTCCTCGTTCGCCCTCTTTAATATTTGAAACAATTGCCCTACAAAAAGAAATAAAGTCAAATCCAAAATGTTTATAAAATCTATGGTCTTCAATTGCTACAATAGCATTAGAAAAATCTTTTGATACACTATCTAATTTAATATAATTTTTATCACTACGAATTTCATTAACTTTATCCTCAATACTAATCTTAGAAATAGAAACATCATATAACTTATATCCCTTATAAGTTATGTAAGATACTAAAATAATTGCTATAATCAAAATTAAAATAAATAATCTTTTTATAATTTTCATAATTTACCTCTCAATTTATATTTTATATCATAATTAATAATTTGAAAAGACATATTAAAAATTTTTTATAATTTAATTATAATCTATTAAAGTGACAATTAAATGACAAGTTTAATTTTTTGCTTCGCTTTATTAGGAGAAAAATCATTTAAATAAAATTTTTTAAAATACTCTAACACAACCTATTTTTATAGCATTTTTTTTAAAATTAGTTTTTCCAGGCTCACGGGTAGTCCCCGCCTCCACGGC
>CANOPV010000228.1 GCA_947568605.1 uncultured Clostridium sp. | reverse complement strand
CGTTACTTAATCTTCTCATTTAATCACCTAAATTCCTACTATAGTATAACATATTATAGTATTTTTTCACATATTAAATTGTCACAAATATTTTTATATTTATTAAGTTCTTCTTTTGTTTTAATTGTCCAACCTATTATTAGTTTGTTTTTTATATTATATTTGAATGGTAAGCCATTTTTATTTATAGAAATGAAGTCAACTTTTTTTATGCACTTTTTAAATAGTTTATAATTGAGGTCATTAAATATTATTAAACCTAATGGATAATTCTTTCTGTTTTTATAAAACCAATTTATTACAAATGGATTTAATGTTTGTATTGCGAATTCTCCTTCATAGTTATCAAGTATTTTCACTATTTCTTTTTCAAAGTGTTCATTGTTATCCACATCCTTTATTTCTATTAGAAGTGGAACTTTTCCATTAACTATGTGTATAACTTGTTGTAAGGTTGGGATTGAGTTTTTTTTATTTATTTTTATTTTAGATAATTGTGCATAACTTAATGTTTCTATTATTTTATTGACACCACAAAGTCTAAATAAGTTGTAATCGTGATAAACTACTATTGTTTTACTTTTAAGTATGTGTATATCTAATTCTATTATGTAATTCTTATCCACGCTTTTGGAAAAAGCTGGTAAAGTATTTTCTGGAATTTGAGAGTTGTGCACTCCCCTATGAGCGATTAATCTACTTTTTAAGAAATCTATGTTTTTCATAGTTAAATATATGTTCATAAAAAATGTATAGAATAAATCTATACATTTAAATGTCACAAAATCCTAGTAGTACTATTCCAAGCATTACAAGAGCAATCATTATATATTGTTTTATGCTTAATTTTTCTTTTAAGAATATTCTTGATAATATAATTGAGATAATACTGTAAGCCGAAATAATAGGTGCAACTACTATTGCATTTCCACTTAATGCATATACATATGTAAATTGTCCTATTGTTTCAAATATTGCTGCACCCAATCTATTTTTTTGTTCTTTAATTATTATCTTTTGTTTCTTTATAAATTTAATATAAATAAATATTAGAATTGAACATATTAAGAAAGTTAATTCATAGGAAGTGTTTGCTACATTCTCAAGAGTTGATTCTGTAACATTTCTTAGGGGTGTCGTAGATATATCATCTAGATAAAATGCATCAAAGAATGTTCCAAGTGCATCTATTACACAGTATATAATTGGTATAAGAAATGCTATAAATCCTATTTTATATTTTTTCTTATTTATTTTTTCATATTCTTTTTGTTTAGATTTTTCTAATATGCCAAGCATAAAAATACCAACGCATATACAAATAACTGCGACTGCACTTATAGTATCCAATGTTTGATTTAAAAATACTAAACAAAGTAGACAAGCAATTGCTCCTGATGAATTTTGTATTGGAGAAGATATGGATAGTTCTAAATATCTTAATCCAAAATACCCTATTGTCATTGATAATATGTACATAAGTGATACTGGTAAATATATTAATATATTTATAAAATCATAATTCATATTTGTAAATAATAGCATAATTGCTGCATGTATTCCCATAACAAATCCTACTATCATTGATGTTTTTAAATGACTATATTTTTCACTTTCATCAGCACTTTTTTTATAAAATAAATCTGCTATTCCCCAACCTAATAGAGTTAGTAGAGCAAAAATAAACCACATACTTAACACACTCCTTATATATATTATCTAATCTAAACATTTATCTAAATTAATACTAATTGATTGTAAAAATTCTTGTAGTTCTATATTATTATCATAAATTTCATAACTTTTATCATTCATAGTTAATATAAATGGTCCTATATTTTTTTCTGGAATATCATAATTATTTATGTTTGTTAGTAATTTTGATACATCATATGTATATATTCCCTCTTTATATTTTGGTTTTTCTCCATTTATTCCATATGTATATATATATCTATAAGTGTTATCATTATACACGTTTAGTGATACAGTTAGACAATTAAACCTACTTGAATGAACGTCAAATATTAAATTTTCTAGTTTATTTATTTCATTTAAATATTCTTCATTATTATAGATTATACTTTCTATAACTATTAATTCTTTTTCCTCTAAATCATAGTAAGTCAATTCTAATTCTTTAGTTTTATTATCTTTAAATAAATTTTGAATGTGGGCATTTATTAATTGTTTATTTTCTTCATTAAAATTAACTTTAAATTTACTTTTAGGTAAAGACTCATTTTCTTCTATACATTCTTTTGTGCTACATAGAGGTTGTTTTTCAACAGTTATATTATAATTATCATATACATAAATAACATACTTATTGCTTGGTATTGTATCATCATTATATACTATTTTATAAATATAATTTTCTTCATTTATAATTATAATGCTTCCCGTTATGGCTATAATAATTAATAATACAATTATTATTTTAAATAAAGTTTTAGTTTTCATAAAAATACTCCCCTTCTTAAAATTATCTAATTTAATTGTAACATATATTAAATTGGATAAAAAGAAAAACTTGAATATTTTAATCAAGTTTTATTAATAATTAATATTTAAAATTTATTATTTCTTTTTAACTCCTTTAAATTTTATCATATCACCTAAGTGATTTTCATAATTATCAAAAT
>CANOPV010000227.1 GCA_947568605.1 uncultured Clostridium sp. | reverse complement strand
GTGTAATAATAGATAAAAAGGGAAATGGATTTAGTAAATATAAAAATATACAAGTAAATAGATTTAAAGAAACTAAAACTTATGGGCAAGGAATATATTTTTATGTTAAAAATGTAAGAACAAAAAAAGTATGGAAATCAGTATATAGTAGTAATGCAGACGAATATAGAGCACACTTTATGCCTGATATTGATAAATTTGTAAGAAAAGATGAAAATATAGAAACAATTACAAAAATAATATTAGCACCAAATGAAAATGTAGAAATAAGAAGAATAGAACTAACAAACAAAGGAAATTTAGAAGAAATAATAGAAGTAACAAGTGTATTAGAACCAATAATATCTACAAAATGGCAAGACTATGCACACCCTGCATTTAATAATTTATTTTTAAAATATAGCATATTAGAAAACAATTCAATATTTATAACAAGAAATAAAAGAGGAGATGTAGAACCAATATATTTAGCAGTAAATCTATTTACAAACAGTGAAACAATAGGAGATTTAGAATATGAAATAGATAAAGATAAACTATATGCAGGAGGAGAAATAGACATTCCAAAACTAGTAAAAGATTCAAAACCATTTTCATCAAATACAGGACTAGTTACAGAACCAATAATTGCATTAAAAAGAACAATAAAAATTTTACCAGGAGAAACTGTAAAATTAAATTTAATAATTTCTGTATCAGATATTGAAGATAAAGCAAAAGAAAATTTACAACTGTATGAAAACAATGAAAATGTAGAAAGATGTTTTGAACTATCAAAAGCAAGAGTAGAAGAAGAAGCGAGATATTTAGGAATTACAGGAACTGATATAGAAAACTTCCAAAAAGTATTTTCTTATGTACAATTTCAAAACCCTACAAAAAAACTATATATAAATAAATTACCAAAAACAAAATATAAACAATCAGAACTTTGGAAATATGGAATATCAGGAGACTTGCCAATATTATTAGTACGAATAAAAGATATAAATGATATAAATCTTATAAAAGAAATTCTAAAATGTTATGAATTTTTAAGAGTAAAAAATATAAATATAGACTTAGTAATATTAGATGAAGAAGAAAACATCTATGAAAAATATGTACAAGAAGCAATAAATAACGAAATATTAAGTATGCAATTATCTTATGTGCAAAATATTTCAGGTGGAATATTTATATTAAATTCAAATGAAATAGAAGATATAAATTTATTGATATTTAGGGCAAATTTAAGTTTAGAAGCAAATAAAGGAAGTTTAAAAACCATTTTAAATGATATTGAAGACGAATATTTAGAAACAATTAAAAATATAGGAAATGATAATATCAAATATGAAATAGCAAATAAACAAGATAATAATTTTAAAATAGAACTAGAAAACCTAAAATATTATAACGAATATGGAGCATTTTCAGAAGATGGAAAAGAATATATCATAAAAGTAAATAAAGATATTACACCACCAACAGTATGGAGTCATATAATAGCAAATGAAAAATTTGGAACATTAATTACAAACAATATGGGAGGCTTCACTTGGAGTAAAAACAGTAGATTAAATAGATTAACAGAATGGTCAAATAACACTGTATTTGATACACCATCTGAAATAATATATTTAAAAGATACAGAAAATGGAGAAATCTGTTCATTAGGAAGTAACCCAATAAAAACAAATAACGACTATTATATAATTTATGGTTTTGGATATGCAAAATATATCCATTCAGATTTAGGAATAATTCAAGAAGATGAAATATTTATACCACAATTTGACAGTGCAAAAATAAATATAATAAAATTAAAAAATACAATGCCAAATAAGAAAAAATTGAAATTATATTATTATATAAAACCAGTTTTAGGAGAAGACGAAATAAAAACAAATGGATATATAAATTTACAATTCAATAAAAATTCAAATATTATCTATGCAAATAATTTATATGGTGAAGAATTTTCAAAAACATTTTATATATCAAGTAGTGAAAAAATATTATCATATACAGGAAGTAAAAAAGAATTTATAGGAAAAGGAACAATGTCAAACCCTGATGGGATAAAGAAAGTAAGACTTGCAGAAGAAAATTCGTTAGGTATTGATTCTTGTATAGTAATACAAATAGAAGTAGAATTAGAAAGTTATGAAACAAAAGAAATCTCATTAATAATAGGAGAAGAAGATAGTATATTAGATGCACAAAATACAGCATATAAATATTGTAAATTAAATAATTGTTTAGAAGAATTAAACAGTGTAAAAAGATTTTGGATAGATAATTTAAGTAAATTACAAGTAAATACACCAGTAGAATCTACAAATATAATGTTAAATGGATGGCTTGTATATCAAACCTTAGTATCAAGACTATGGGCACGCTCTGCATTTTATCAATCAGGTGGTGCATTAGGTTTTAGAGACCAATTACAAGACACATTAGGCTTAAAATATATTTTTGAAGATATAATGAAAAATCAAATTATAAAACACAGTAAACGTCAATTCATAGAAGGAGATGTAGAACATTGGTGGCACGAAGAAACAAATAGAGGTATAAGAACAAAATTTTCAGATGACCTGTTATGGTTAGTTTATGTTGTTGAAGAATATATAGAATTAACCAATAATTTTGATATTTTAGATGAAGTAACAC
>CANOPV010000226.1 GCA_947568605.1 uncultured Clostridium sp. | reverse complement strand
TTTCTGTTCCTTCTTTTAATATTTCATACCATTTTCTTACTTTTCCATTTTTTGATACTAAGTCTTTAAAACTATTTGTATCAAAGCCTAATAATTCGTTTGCAAAGTGGTCGTATTCGTCTATTATTACATATATTTTTTCATTTTGTTTTTGTATATAAAATGCTTTAAATAAATCATATAATATGCCTTCTGCTTCTTGTTTTTCGTTTACATAAAAATCTAAATTATATCTTTTAATAAACAATCTTATTGATGCTATTACTTTGTTTTTAAAACCTTTTATTGTTGCTTTTGCATCTGTTGTGTCTATTCCTGAAAAATTAAATTTTAATATATGATAACTATTTTTTTTAGGTGTTGGATTTTTTCCTATATATGTGTTTCCAAATAATGTTTCAAATTTATCTATTTTTAGTTTATCATAATAATTTTCTATTACGCTTGTAAATAATGTTTTTCCAAATTTTCTTGGACGTAAAAACATTATATTTGGTTCTCCTAAATTTTCTAATTTTTCTATATACATTGTTTTGTCTACATATTCATATTCATCTTCTACAAGTCTTTCATAATTACTTATTCCATAAGGTAATTTTTTCAAATTTTACCACTCTCCTACATATATTTATTATTGTACTTTATTTACAAAAAAATAGCAAGTATAACTTGCTATTTTTCAGGAAAATATTTTAACTGTGTAAATGCTTTCTTGTCATTTCTAATAAATCTAATTTTGAAAATCCCATTATCTGCGTTTTGGCTCTGTCATTTTTTAAATTTTCTGTTAATATCCTAATTATTTCTTCTTTATTATTTTTATCATTCATATTTATATAATCTATAACAATTATTCCGCCTATATCTCTTAATCTTAATTGTTTGGCTATTTCAATGCTAGCATCTTTATTTACTTTAAATACTGTTTTTTCTAAATTTTCTTTTCCTATAAATTTTCCTGAATTTACATCTATTGCAGTTAGTGCTTCTGTTTTATCTATTGTAATAAATCCTCCACCTTTAAGCCAAATTTTTCTGTTTTTAGTTTCGTCTATTGATTTTGCTATATCATACATATTTAATAAATTTTCTTCTTTTAATTCTAATTTTGTATCTTGATTTTTCATTTTTGATAAAATATTATTTATTTCATTATATATGTCTTTTGAGTTTACTATTATTTTTTCTGTTTGTCTATCTATCATATCTATTATAATCTTTTCACTAATGTTTGGACTTTTATATAGTAAAACTGGTTTTTTTATATTTTCTTTTACTTTATTTTTTATTTCTTCCCATTTGTTTATAAGATTTTCTAAGTCTTTACTAATTTCTTCTTCATTTTTATTAAGTGAAGATGTTCTTAGTATTATTCCTGTATTATTTGGTAAGTATTTTTTTATTATATTTATTAGCCTTTTTCTTTCTTCATCTTGTTCTATTTTTTGTGATACCGTTATAAAATTTTCTTTTGGCATAAATACTAAATATCTTCCTGGTAATTGTATGTTTGTTACTATTCTAGCACCTTTATTATTTGTTTCTCCTCTTTTTACTTGTACTATAACTGACATTCCTACTTTAAGTTTTGATATGTCTTTTTTTGTATAGTTTTTACCTAATATTTCTTCTAAATGAATAAATGCGTTTTTTTCTTCTCCAATATCAACAAATGCTGCTTGCATTCCTATAAGTATGTCTTTTATTATTCCTACATAAATATTTCCTTCTATTTCAATTTTTTCATCACCATATTGGTATTTTTCTACAAGTATTCCATTTTCTACTAATAGTACACTTTTTATATTTTTTTCTTTATTTATTATTATTTCATTCATTTTTATTTTTCCTTAATTATATTTGTTCATTGAATTATCAATTCCTAGTTTTATAATATCTTCAATGGCTTTTGAAGCATTTATTATTGCACTTTCTAATATTTCATATTCTTTTTTTTGTAATTTTTCTAAAACATAATTTGCTAAATCTATTTGTTTTTTTGGATTTCCTATTCCTATTCTAATTCTTGAAAATTCTTGCGTATGTAATTCTGATATTACTGATTTCATACCATTATGTGTTCCTGCTCCACCTTTTTTTCGTATTTTTATTATTCCTTCTTCTATGTCTAAATCATCATAAATTATTATTATTTTATCTATATCTATTTTATAAAAATTAATTGCTTCTTTTATTGATTTTCCGCTTAAATTCATATATGTTTGTGGCTTTAATAAAATTACTTTTTCATTTGCTATTGTTCCTGTTCCGTATAAACCTTGAAATTTTGATTTATTGATTTGTATATTATTTTTTTTTGCTAATTCATTTATTGTATCAAATCCCATATTATGTCTTGTGTATGAATATTCTGGCTCTGGGTTTCCTAACCCTACTATTAAATACATATTTCCTCCTTTATTTTAATACATTTTCATTGAGTTTTTTTACTACTTCTTCATTACTAATTAAACCTAACATAAGCCAAAATAGCGGTGTAACTCCTATTGTGCTTATATTGAAAAAGGCTTGAATTAAATATGATATAATTGACATTAATATTATAAATTGTGCATTGTTTTTTATAGCTAATTTTAGGTTCTTTAAAACTATAATTCCTATAAATGTTAAATAAATTATTAATGCTGGTATTCCCATTG
>CANOPV010000225.1 GCA_947568605.1 uncultured Clostridium sp. | reverse complement strand
ATTTCAACATTAGTATTTTCAATTAAGTGTGACATATGTTTGACAAACCTACAATGAATTAAAACTTCTTAACTATAATAAAATTGACAATAGTTAAGAAGTTTGTTATTATATATAAAATATTAGAGATTTTAAATTAGGAGAGAACAATATTGAAAATATCTAAAAAACTAATAATTAGTGTTCTATTTATAGTATTTAATATAATATTATTAATTATTTTATATATTTCTATCAAATATCCAGTAGAGAATAAATATGAAGGTAATGGGAATGGAAAGACTATAAATAATATTACTGGATTTTATTCATACGATACTAAATCTTATATAACCTTAGAGCAAAAAGAAATAGTACAAAATATTGTAAATGAAAATATATTAGATAGTGAATTTATAAATTGGAATAAAGAAGTAGAAACAAAAATTAATATTAATTTTAGGCATTCAAAAGTTTTTGGATGGTTAACATTTTTGGGAACTTATGATTCAATAGATAATTTAAAGGAAGCATTGAAAGAGATTGACATCGATGAAAATGAATGGAATAAAATGTATATAAATATAGTAAATAATTCTGAACCAGAAATTACAGCATATATTCGAATAAAAGAAAATAATATAATTGAACTTTGTATAGGTTCAAGACTACCATATAAATATAATATTAATGAAATTAATAATGAAGAAAATATTGTAAAATATTTTATAAACACAAATGAAGAATTTAGAAAAAAAATATCAAATGAAACAGACAAAGCAAATAAAGAATTTCTATTTTGGTATTTTATAATTAATATAGTATATATAAGTATAATTTATATATACTATAAAAAGGTAAATGTAAAAAGTAAAAAAATAATAATTTAGCAAAGCATAATGCTTTATGTTTAGAAGGTTTATTTTAATGAGCCTTCTTTTTTTATTTTCTCCTTTTTTCCATTTTTTTCTATCTTTTTCCACTTTTCTACAAATTTCTACAAAAAATATATATAATGAAATTAATGATTTTATAAAGTTTATTTAGGAGATAATAAGTTGAGAAATTTATTAAAAGTATTTAAATTTATAAAAGTATTTTTAAGTTTAAAAAAAGGAGAAATAAACAAATATGATAAATTAAAACTAGCAATAATTTCAGCAGTTTTTTGTTGTTTTCGTTTTTACTGAATTATACCTAAATATTTATTTTTCAATTAAATTTATTAGAGGACCTCCAAAAATTCAGATGTTAATTTGAATTTTTGGAGGTCTTTTATGAAAATAAAACCAAAACGTAGAAAATCAAAATCTAATCCATATACTATAATGAATTTTTCTGAGCAAAATGATTATGCAGTAAAATTTAAAGACATAAATAATAAAGAAAATATAATAAAAATTTCAAAAAGTCTTTATAATGAATTTAATAAATTCGAGTTAGAAGATTTATCAGAAATGAATGAATTTGATAGACATCTAGAACATTCTAAACTTAATGAAATTAGTTTAAATAAAAGAATAATAAACAAAAATAAAAGTTTAGAAAATAGTGTGATAGAAAAGATAGAAAATGAAGAACTATATAATGCTATATTAAAGTTACCAATGTTACAAAGAAATAGAATAATTATGTATTATTTTGAGGAATTATCTCAAAAGGAAATTGCGATAAAAGAAAAGTGTTCAATAAGAGCAGTGCAATATACTATTAATATAGCATTAAAAAATTTAAGAAAATTCATTAAATAGACTTCGTAAATTTATAAATTAGTGAGGAAACAAGTGGAGAGTATTTCACTTGTTTTATTTTTATATGGAATGGGGGTGAAAATTATTTTATAAATTATTAAAAGTAAGCAATTTTAAGGACAAGTGAAATTTCCAAATTAGATATTAAGTTTTGGAGGAAAATATGGAAGAAAAAAAGGTAAAAGAATTTATATCAAAAGAATTATTAAAATTTAACTTTATTAGGTGTACAAAAGGTTATAAATACTTAAAAGAATCTATATTATTATGTATTAACAATATAGATAATATGGAGAATTTAAACAAAAATATATTCACTCAAATTGCAATTAAATATAATGAAAAATCATTTTTTAATGTGAAGTGGTGTATAGAACAATCTTTAAAAACAATGATTAATAATACTAAAATAAGTGTAATTTCTACATACTTTAATCTTGATGAAAATATAAGACCTAGTGTAAAATTTTTTATATATACAATAGTTTCTAAATATTATAATGAAATTTTATAATAAATTATAAAAGTATACTAATGTGCTATATTTTAGTACTTTGGTATACTTATTATTAATATAAAAAGAAAATTTTACAAAAACTTGTAACATTTTTACTTTTAAATAATCTATTAAATAAGAGTATATTATAAAAAAATAGAAAAAGCAAACTTGTACTTTAATAATAGTATATGATAAAATATTATTTATAAGTAAAATTAAGGAGGAATATATGAGTATATTGAAAGTCAAAAATTTAAGTAAAATTTATGGAGAAGAAGAAACAAAAACAATAGCAGTAAATAACATATCATTTGAGGTAGAAAAAGGCGAATTTGTTGCAATTATTGGAACAAGTGGGAGTGGAAAATCTACTTTATTATATATGATAGGAGGAGTAGACAAGCCAACGACAGGCACAATAGAAATAAACGGGATAAATATTTATG
>CANOPV010000224.1 GCA_947568605.1 uncultured Clostridium sp. | reverse complement strand
TATTTCAACATTAGTATTTTCAATTAAGTGTGACATATGTTTGACAAACCTACAGCAATATTATAAATATTTTTATTTTTCACTTGACTTTTTCTCCTTTACATGATATATTTAATTTGCTATTAAATTACTATCTAAAATAGCACAATGAGTTAAAATAAGGTTTAACCTTCAATGCCAATTTATATTGGTCTCACTTAGGTGAATTTTAAGTTCTAGTTTTCTAGAGCTTTTTATTTTGTATAAAATTTTTATTTTTTTGTATAATTGGACAAACTTTACTATTTTATATCACATTGGTGTTAAATTATTTGTCGAATTTTGTAATTTTTATATAAATTATGACAATGTTTTTCATTTTTATATATTTTACCATATATATATTGCTAAATCAATTAATTTTAAATAATTAATTGATTTTTATATAAAATTTTATTTTAGTATTGAATTATATAAATGTTTAGTATATAATGTAATTATTTAAAAAATTTATAGAATATAATGATATCTAAAATAACACAAGCGGAGTCATTAACCGAAAAACTAAAACAAAATTTGAGGTTTTAGAATTGTGCTATTTTAGATAGTAATAAAACTATCTGCAATAAAAGGAGCATCGGTATTAAGTTTTAGAATTGTGCTATTTTAGATAGTAATAAAACAAAAATGGTATTTATGGTGTTATCGTTATTAGTTTTAGAATTGTGCTATTTTAGATAGTAATAAAACCTTTAAATGATTTTAAAAAAATAATAAATGGTTTTAGAATTGTGCTATTTTAGATAGTAATAAAACCAACACAACAGAAATAGTTTTACAAAATGTGTTTTAGAATTGTGCTATTTTAGATAGTAATAAAACAGGAAGAAAAAGATGGTATTTATATTCCGAGTTTTAGAATTGTGCTATTTTAGATAGTAATAAAACAACGGTTTTTATGTTATCTTAGAATCTAATGTTTTAGAATTGTGCTATTTTAGATAGTAATAAAACAGAAATTTTTAATGAAGCGTTGACTTTTTTGTTTTAGAATTGTGCTATTTTAGATAGTAATAAAACTTTAACTGTAATTGGAGACAGTCTTGCTTGGTTTTAGAATTGTGCTATTTTAGATAGTAATAAAACACCCAAAGATATCAGTATATAATTTATTCTGTTTTAGAATTGTGCTATTTTAGATAGTAATAAAACCGAGTGATTTAAATGAAATATAAAATTAAGGTTTTAGAATTGTGCTATTTTAGATAGTAATAAAACTTTAAAATATGAATGTGGTTGGAAATTTAAGTTTTAGAATTGTGCTATTTTAGATAGTAATAAAACCTTCTGTTGTTTGTGTTTATGTTGTTGTTAGTTTTAGAATTGTGCTATTTTAGATAGTAATAAAACAAGTTTATCAATGATAATATGTCCAATATGGTTTTAGAATTGTGCTATTTTAGATAGTAATAAAACGTCAGTTTGCTAGGAATCATCATAACAACTGTTTTAGAATTGTGCTATTTTAGATAGTAATAAAACATTGATAATTTAAGCCATTTACAGTAATATGTTTTAGAATTGTGCTATTTTAGATAGTAATAAAACTTCATAAGTTAATGATAATTTATATGAGGTGTTTTAGAATTGTGCTATTTTAGATAGTAATAAAACAATAGTAGACCATTTTTATATGCGAGAAATGTTTTAGAATTGTGCTATTTTAGATAGTAATAAAACAGATACATATTTAGGAGATTTAGAAATAGGGTTTTAGAATTGTGCTATTTTAGATAGTAATAAAACAACAAGAAAGTATAATTGCAAAATATAATGGTTTTAGAATTGTGCTATTTTAGATAGTAATAAAACAAATGAAGGCTAATGAAAAAGAAAGGCAAGGTTTTAGAATTGTGCTATTTTAGATAGTAATAAAACAGAAATAAAATCAGTAACGGCAAAAACTATGTTTTAGAATTGTGCTATTTTAGATAGTAATAAAACTGTTTTTGGAGAACAACCAAGAAATCATAAGTTTTAGAATTGTGCTATTTTAGATAGTAATAAAACTAATATAATAAACACTATTTCTAATCAAATTGTTTTAGAATTGTGCTATTTTAGATAGTAATAAAACC
The DNA here is from genome assembly GCA_947568605.1 of uncultured Clostridium sp. Lineage (GTDB taxonomy): Bacteria > Bacillota > Clostridia > TANB77 > CAG-508 > CANRES01. The sequence continues at coordinate 562 of CANOPV010000224.1, read as the reverse complement.
TCCATTTTCGTTTTTGTATACTGTACCTGGTTTTAGAATTTTGCTATTTTAGATAGTAATAAAACAGGAGCTCCAGTATTTCCTGTTATACATACGTTTTAGAATTGTGCTATTTTAGATAGTAATAAAACAGATGCACTTCAAATCTGAAGAACCATCAGGTTTTAGAATTGTGCTATTTTAGATAGTAATAAAACGTGAAGTAGTATGAATAAATACATAGGTATGTTTTAGAATTGTGTTATTTTAAGTAATAATAAAGCAATATTTTTTTAATTATTGTGGATAATTTCTTCAAAAAAATGTGCCATATTCGGCACATTTTTTAATATGTTTTTCTACCCTAAACTTTCATAGTATGAGTTGTATAGTTTTGAGTAGTATCCTCCTGAATTTACTAATTGATTATGATTTCCTTCTTCTACTTTTTGCCCGTTGTCTAGTACTATTATTTTGTCTACATTTACTATTGTTGATAGTCTATGTGCTATAAATATTGAGGTTTTGTTGTTTGATATTATTTGTATTGATTTTTGTATTAGGCTTTCTGTGTATGTGTCTA
>CANOPV010000223.1 GCA_947568605.1 uncultured Clostridium sp. | reverse complement strand
GTAGTGATTTATATGACTAATGAAGAAATTATAATCATTTATAAAAAAGTTGGCATAGATGCAGAGTTTATGAAAATTCAAAATGAGCAAAATGAGTTTGAAGATTTAATAGGTGGCGAATTAGACTATATACCCTATGAAGAGATAACAATAGTAGCACGAAAAAACAGAGAACATTTAAAACCTAATATTTATATCAATACAGAATTTTTAAGTATTAGCTCATCTATACGAGGAGATGTAATTATAGTTTGTAGAGAAAATGAAAACTTTAAATCGTTAACAAAAGAACAAGCTATAAAGTATAGAGAATTTTTGAAAAGAGCTAGTTTCAACTATGATAATTTTGACGAAAAAGGTAGATATATTCCAAACATAAAACAAAATTCTTTAAAAAGTAAAGGCAAGTTTATTATAGAAAAAGGAATTGGAGAAAATGATATTGTTTCTCCTACCATTGATAATAACGAGTGTTTTGAAACAAACGAAACTTTAAAAATGATTTTAGGAATACAAAGTATTATTTTGAAATTTATAAAAGATAATTCAAATTAAAGGAGTTTATAAAATGAACGAAATAGATAATATATCAACGAAAGTTGCAAATGAAATTGATACAGAAGAAAAGAAAATAAATATAAATTTACCAGCACCACTAACAGCTGAACAACTTATGACTATACAAAGTATAAAAAGACTAAAAAACCCTTTTAAAATGTTAAGTGTAAAAGATGTTATGCAAGATTTGAATATTTGCGAAACAATAGCTTATAGGACTTTTAAGAGAGCTGATTTCCCCTCAATAAATATAGGCAAGTCTAATCAAGTAATGCTAGTTGCTTATTTAATATGGAAAATGAGGAAGAGAGATTAAAGGGGGTGTGGTAATGGGCAGACCAAAAGGAAACAAAACAGGTAGTGTATTTTTTAATAAAAACAAAGATAGGTGGGTTTGTGCTTATTATATAACAGATGTAAATACGCACAAAGAAATTAGAAAAGATAAGCTATTCAGAACAGAACAAGAGGCAAAAGACTTTTTAAATTCATTACAATATCAAAAAGGAAATGAAATATTTATAAAAAATAATGGAATACCTTTATCGCAACTTATGAGGTCTAATTTGCAAAGAAAATTAGATATGAACTTGATAAAAGAAAGGCAATATTCAAGAGTTTTGAAAACAATTCAAGTTATAGAAAAAAGCGATATTGCAAACAAGAAAATTGAAGATGTTACAAGTGAAGATATACAAATATATCTTAATTCTTTAAAAGATTATAGTAATTCTTATATTAAGAAGATAATGGAACAATTTACACAAAGTTATAATTTAGCAATGAATAAAGGGTATATTGTGAAAAACCCTATGGTAGATGTAATAAAACCTAGAAGTACAAAAGCAGATAAAGAAGTACGAGCATTAACTGTTGAGGAACAACAAGCATTTACAAATTATTTAATGACAAAAAGTATTGAGGACGAGCCTTATAAAAATGTATTTCTAATTCAAATGTATATGGGTTTAAGAGTTGGCGAAGCATTGGCATTGAGAAATGGAGATATAGACTTAAAAAGAAATCTAATAAATGTAAATAAAACATTAACAACAGATAAAGACGAAAGAGTAATTATGGGAGATACAACAAAGACTTATGCAGGTTTAAGACAAGTTCCAATTCCAAAGTTTATTAGAAATTCACTTATAGAACAAATGAATATTACAACTAATAATACAGATAAACAGTTATTTTTAAGTCCTAATGGAAACTATGTTGATAATAGAAATGTAAATTATATTTTAAAGAAAAGACTTGCAGAGTTAGACATCAAAGGAATATCAACACATAGTTTAAGGCATACTTACGGTACAAGATGTGTTGAAGCTGGTATGAGAGCTGTTGCACTTCAAAGACTTATGGGACATAAAGATATTTCAGTTACTATGAATACATATACATCAATATTTAATAGATATAAGGAAGAAGAATTGGAAAAAGTAAACGAATATTATATGAATAATGAAATTGTAAATATTGATAATTTGTTAAATGAGCATAATGAATTTATTGATGATATATCTAATGAAAGCGAGGAAAAAGAAATTGAGTAAAGCTGATATTATAAATAGAATAAATGGTTTAAATGAATATATGTTAGAAAATAGCGACAAAGAGTTATTACTTTTAAAATTATGTAATGATTATACATATAACAAAGCTATTGCAATTATTGATAAAAATACAAAGCATAAAGACTGGTATTCTGTTGATGATAAGCATTGCTTTAAGACTTGGGACGAAGTTGAAGCATATATAGACGGAATTTGCAAAGGAAAAAATACTAACTTTTATGCAGAACACGAAAGATAAATTTGTGAAATTGATTAAATTTTATTTAATTGATTTCACAAATGAAGTGGAAAGGTTTGGGAAACCGACAGAGGTTTCCCAAGTAACAAGATTATTGAAATAGTAATTAGTATAATTACATTATTTATTGATATTCAAATGAATACAATAAATAATTTCAAATAATCTTGTAAGGGGTTATTAGGGGCTTGCCCTTAATCATACAGAACACTTTTAGCGATAGCGTATAAAAAGTGTTCTAGTATGTTCTAACACTTTTTAGTTGTGTTATATTAGCTGGTTTATAAAGTATTAGAACATAAGCAA
>CANOPV010000222.1 GCA_947568605.1 uncultured Clostridium sp. | reverse complement strand
TTTTGTATTACTGGGAGAATTTTCGTTACTATTTTCTATTTCTTCTAGTTCTTTTGGCTCTGCTAATAATTCATCTGCCATTTGTTCATCTTTACTCTTTTCTTGTGTTTCTTTTACTACATTATTTTCTTGTGATTCTTGTTTAATTGTTGCAGTGGTTACTTTTTCAAAATTAAATCTTTCTGCTATACGATTAACTTTTGATGCATCTTCTTGTCTAACCATAATATCTACCATTCCGTCAATTTTTTCATTTTTCTTATCTGCTAAAACACAATATAAAATTCCATACTTTTTTGCCTCTTGTGAAAACTTTTTTAGATTTTCTGCTTTTATTGTAAATATTTTTAGTTCTTTACCTGTTTTTATCATATTGTTAAGTCTTGTTTTGCCTTTTGTTTGCCTATTATCTTTTGACATTGCAATAAGAAAAGCAATAAGATTTTTTGAACCCTCTCCTGCAATTCTTAAAGTAAATCCTATTCCATCTAAATAAATTTTTATAAGTTCTTCAGCTGAATCTGATGCGTTCATTTTTTATTTTCTCCTTTCCCTTTTGAATTTCTTTTTCCTTTTCATCTATATCGTTTATATTCTCTTTCATCTTTTGTGTTCGTTCTTCAATATCTTCGCAATACCCCACCTCCTTTTTTAATTCAAAAATACTATTAGATAAAGCTAGAATATCATTGCATAACTTTTGTCTTTCTTCTGTATCAGTAGTTTTTTGCCTTTTTCTTCTTAAAATCGTTCTTGTATGCATTTTTTTATTCATTTTATCTATAGTTTCTTTTTTATATAGAAAAAGTTCCTCTGTAGTTTTTATATTGTTTCTACAAAGGAACTTTATTTCACTAGATATTACATCCATCTTTTTTATATCTTTTCGCATTTCTGCTGACATTTTAATCTTTCTTCTATTGTTAGGAAATTTTTTTAATAGATAGCAATAGTACAAATATAATTTGTATAAACTGCCTCTATTCTTATTAATATTGTATTTCTGTTTTGTATAATATCTTTTTGATTTTGTTTCTATCTCTGGAAATGGAACTTTTGGTACTTGTGCATTTAATATTCTGTCTTCAATATTTTTTATACTATATTCCTCTCCAAAATTTCTTTCTATTCGTATATTTCTTTTGTAAGGTGGTCTGCATACACTAATTTTATTTGCTCTTATTGTAATTGTATAACCCATTTCTTCTAAAATATTTTTAAAATTCTTATATGAATATGCTTGTGAAATTGCATAATCAATATCATCTTTTGCATTGGTATAATAGTCTGATTTTTGAATATAAGATGTATAATATTTTGTATAATCTATTTTGTGTTTACCACAAGGCTTTTCTTCTATTACACTTAACTTATATTCTCTGCATAGGTCATCTGATATTTTTCTCATTAAAGCATAATTTTCTCTAGTATTTCTATATTTTCTTCCATCTATAAAAGAAACAGAATTTAAAACGTAATGATTATGATAGTGTTTTGTATTTAAGTGAGTTGATACTATGACCTCATATTTATCGCCCCAAAGTTCCTCTGCAAGTTTTACTCCAATTTCGTGTGCTTGTTCTGCAGTTACTTCGCCCTCTGCAAAAGACTGAAATCCGTGATAAGCTAAAACTCCTTTTGTTTTTCCAAATCTTTTTTTCGTAAATATCATATCTTGTAGTGCATTATCTTCACTACAATTTACTCCTGTTACATATAATTGTTTTTCTGTTTTAAAATCTGCTTTTGTATATTCGATTGCATTGTGTAAATCTTTATACCAATTTTTATTTTCTGTTTTCTCTGCATTAGTTGTATATTTTATAACTTTATCAAGTCTATTTTCTACTTTCCATAGGCTTGTAGTTGCCATTATTACCACAACCTCTCTCTTATCATTGTTCTATACTCTTGCCATTTTTTTATTTCATCATTTAAAATTCTTTCGTCAATAAATTCTTTATGATAAGCAACTCTTTCAAGTTCTTTTAGTAATCTTATAAAATCATTTAATGGTTTTAGTATTAATGTATAAACACTTTTGTCTGGTCTTTCTTTTATTTCACATCCTAAGGCTGATTCTCTCATAAAGTCTGAAGTGTTTTTTCCTGCTTTATTTGCTTTCGTTTTTATCTTTTCTAGTTCTGTTGGATTAACTCGTATTCTTAGTGTAAAATCTCTTGTTTCTTCTTTCATTTTCTGCTCCTTTTTTCTTTATTCTTAATGGGGATTGGGGTATGCCCCATAATTTAACAAATGTAGCTACATTTGTCTTGCTTGTTAGGACATTAAAATTTTAATGTCTATTCTCTTTCGCTTTTAATTTTTTTCTTATTTTCTATTGGTTTTATTCCTAATAAGTTGCATAAATATTCGTTATAATCTTTTCCTTTTTTTGTAGGTCTATCTATAATTTCGTACTTATTTGGTAGCACAATTTGCAATGCTTTGCTTGCATTTCTTCCTGCCTCATCATTGTCTAAGCATAGATATATTTTTGTTATTTCTGGGTGTTTTTCTAAATAATTTTGTATTGCTATTGGTACTTTACTTTCTGAAATGGTACTCGCTGGTTGGTAAACTCCTGCAAGTGAAATCATTGTTTTATCTTCCCATTCTAACCCATATAATTTAAAAAGGGTTGCATAAGATAATAAATCTATTGCACCCTCAAATATATA
>CANOPV010000221.1 GCA_947568605.1 uncultured Clostridium sp. | reverse complement strand
GATATAATCTTATTTACTTCATTTAATGTTTTTCCTGGTATTACTGCACTGAAATTATTAGATTTTGTTGATAAATAATTTGTTTTCCACGCTAGTCTAAATCCGTCTACTGCAACTACATTCAATTTATTATCTGTTATTTCAAATAAACATCCTGTAAATATTGGTCTATTTTCTTCTGAACTTACTGCAAATATTGTTTTTCTTATCATAATTTTTAAAAGATTTTGTTCTATTTCTATTGAATTTTCTATATCTATTTTTGGTAATTCTGGAAATTCATCGGGATTCATTGTTGCTAATTTATATAATGAACCCTCACATTCTATTTCTAGTAAATTTTGATTATTTAATGATATATTTATTTGGGTATCAGGTAATTTTCTTATAATTTCACTAAACATTATTGCATTTACTACTATACTTCCTTGTTCTTGAATTTCACAATCCATTAAATATTCAATTCCTATTTCTAAATCATAAGTAGTTAATTTTATTTGATTATCATTAGTTTGAATTAATATGCCTTCTAATATAGGCATTGTAGTTTTTGATGCCACCCCTTTTACTACGGAATTAATGGCTTTAAGCATTTTATCTTTCTCACAAACAATTTTCATACGCTTTCTCCTTTTTAATTAAATTAATATATTTAGTAGTATTAGTATTAGGGGATGTGGAAAATGTTTAAAAGTATGTCTATTATATATACCCCTAAGTGTTAATACTGTGAATAACTATGTTAAAAACTTTTGGAAATATCCACCAAAAAATTTTTTTATTGTGTATAAGTTAGTTATAAACATATTTTATACATAGTAATTAACAATGATATGTGTATAACCAATGTATTGCTTCCGTAAGAATAAATCGAATTTGTTTTATCAAACAGAAATTTTTACAAACATAAATTTTAAAAAATCTTTAAAAGAGTTTATATTAAAATTAATTTTGATTTAATATAATTTTTTTCACACTATCCACAATTAATTTTGTATTATTTTCATTATCTTTTAATTCTTGTTCTATTTTTCCGCAAGCGTGCATTACTGTTGTATGGTCTCTTTTTCCAAATTCTTCTCCAATTTTTTTATATGGCATATTTGCAAGGTCTCTACACAGAAACATCGCTATTTGTCTAGGATATGCAATATCATTAGAACGTTTAGAACTGTTAATATCTTTTAATTCTATATTAAAATATTTTGAAACGGTTTCTTTTATATAGTCTGATGATATAACTTTTTCTTTTTGTGATATGACTTCATTTATACATTGTTCTGCCATTTCTATTGTAATTGGGCTATGTACTAATGATGCTTTTGCTATTATTTTATTGAGTGTTCCTTCTAATTCTCTAATGTTTGAATCTACTTTTGTTGCTATATTTGAAAGAATTATATCATCTATTATTATATTATCTAATTGTACTTTTTTTCTTAATATGGCAAGACGCGTTTCATAGTCTGCATTTGAGATATCAGCCATAAGTCCCCATTCAAATCTTGATTTTAGTCTATCTTCTAAATGGTCTATATCTTTTGGTGTTTTATCACTTGTCATTACAATTTGACCACCATTTTCAAATATTGTATTAAATGTATGGAAAAATTCTTCTTGTACTCTTTCTTTTCCTGCTATAAATTGAATATCATCAATAAGCAATACATCAATATTTCTGTATTTATTTCTAAATTCTTCATTTGTACTGTCTTTTATGCAGTTTATAAAGTCGTTTGTAAATTTTTCAGATGTAACATAAAGTACTTTTGCTTTACTGTTAATTTGCATAACTTCATTTCCTATTGCGTGCATTAAGTGGGTTTTTCCAAGCCCAACTCCTCCATATAAGAATAATGGGTTATATGATGTTCCTGGTGCTTCTGCAACTGAAAGCGCAGCAGCAGCAGCAAATCTATTGTTATCTCCTACAACATAAGTTTCAAAAGTGTAATTAGTATTTAAGTTTGTGTTTATTGCATAATTTGAATTTTGATTTGTTTGATTTTTTGTAGAAAGATGTGAATTGTTTTCTACATTTATAACAGATAAATTGTATGTTTTATTTGTTAAAAATTGAAATGTGTTTACTATTAAGTCGTGATATCTTTTATTGACTGCTTCTTCTTGAAATTCTGAATTTGCAAGAAATGTTATTGTATCGTTTGAAATTTCTTGTATTTCAAGGGTTTTTATCCAAGTGTTATATGCAATTTCAGTCATCTCATCTTTTAATAGAATTTTTGCTTTGTTTAATAAATCTTCTAATTCGTTGTGCATCTTTTTTTCATCCTTTCTCAACATTTTTTCCACATAGTTTTCCACATATCTGTTGAAAAGTATGTGTATATGCAAAACCTTTTTGCTGAATAAAATTTACATTATAATATCAAAAAATACAACATAAAGTCAATAGTTATGTGGAAAATTTTGAAAAATCTGTGGATAAAAAATCGCAAAGGCTTGCATTTCAACGAAAAGTGACTATAAAAATTTTAAAAACAGAAAATTAGTTTGTAATATTTGGGTAATATTTTGGAAATATAATTGAAATATTATTGTAATATAAAGGAAAAGTAATATTTATTTTTTATAAAATTTAAGTGTGGATAAATGAATTTTAATAAATGTCAATGATTTTTGAAAATGTCCCAAAAATTTTTAAACATAAGCCCTAAAAA
>CANOPV010000220.1 GCA_947568605.1 uncultured Clostridium sp. | reverse complement strand
CCGCCTCCACGGCTGTCAGACCGTAATTTTGAAAAAAATCTATAAAAAGGTTGTGGAATGAGATTTATTAAAAATTTTATAAAAAATAATCCTTTAACTTGAATTGTACTAAGAATGCAAAATTAAAAAATGTATAGCGATGTAGGGGCTGCCTTTGGCAGTCCGTGTGGCGAAACTACGATATTTAAAAAATTAGTCCTGTTTAAAATAGGGTGTAAGTTTAAGTTTCATAGGTGGAATAATTTTTGTACCAGTAGACAAAAATGCTAAGCACGAAAATGTTTCTAATTCTTGTGTAAAAAAGTTTGTATCAAATACGAAATCATATTGTGTATAGGAATTTATACTTTCAGAAAGACTAGAATTTTGAGAATTTAAAGAATTAGTTAGATAATTAAAATTAGTTTCTTTTGAATTTTCAGAAAAACTTTGAGAATATTTTGTTTTTTCTTCTTTACCAATTTGCTTTTGAGCATCCTCGATTGTAAAAGTATCATCAGTTCTAAACCATAATTTATTAATTAGATTTTGAACAATAACTTTTACAGTATATTGATTATTTATTGCACTTAAAAGCGAAGTATAACTTTGTGTAGCGACTATATTTATACATTTTGCTTCTCTTGATTGTGCAAAAAAATTTGCGTCAGTGTCTGTTACATATTCGTGATATTCATCACTGATGAATGCTACACTTCTAATATTATTTTTGTTGTTATTTGCAAGTCTTGACATAACTTCTGTTTGAAAGTCTAATTTTAAATATGCTGCAATTATTTTAGATAAATTTCTATATTCTGCAATATTCATATTTAAAACAACGATTTTTCCGTTTTCTACAACATCTTTAAAACCATAAAAATTTTGTTTTTCTTTTGTGGGAGAAAAAATATCTAAAATATCATAATCAGATATAAAACAACCTGTAATTCTAGTTATTTCAGATTTTAAAATAGATAAAGTTCGTTGGTCTAATGAATTAAATTCTTTTTCAAAAAATTCAATAGCAGAAAGAAGATTATGCACATCTGCCTTAGATAATTTACCAGATAAAAAATTTTGTCTTAAAATATTTATCTTTTTTGAATAATAATTCGGAATAGTTATTAACTTATGTAATTCAACAAAAGTAACATATCCATTATTATATAATCTACACAATTTAATACATTCAGTTAGTACTTGTTCAGCCTTGTCTAACCAATAACTCTCACCGTTATTTTGCGAAAATAATGTTAAAATTGTTTTCAACCTATTTGCAAGTATAGATGGTTTTAGATTCGGTTTATCAAGAGGGTTATATCTTATTTTTCCATTTAATTCAATTACCATTAAATCATCTTCTCTACCAAATTTTTTTGCATATTCTGTTACTTTTTTATAGTAATTTCCTTTAACATCTAAAATGAGCATTCCAAGTTTTAAATCTAAATTATAGTTTTGATATTGTATTAATTGTTTTGTAAATGGGTAAATTGCACAACTTGTTTTACCTGTACCAATGGTTCCTGTAATTAAAATATTTTGATATAAACTTAATTCTGGTATTATAATTGGTAGATTATTACTTGTGTTTCCGATTAATAATGATAGATTTTTAGAATTTTTATTTTTTGAATATTGGAGATATAAAATATCTTTTTTCTTTTTCTTAAACAAAGATGAATATATTGAATTTAAAATGATTAATGCAGAAAAAAAGGAGAATATTATATATAATTTTTTTATATATATCCATATTTCAGGATATTCCACGCAAATGTCAAAAGGTTCTATTGCGTAAGGGAAAATGACACTTTGTGCATAATATATTGGAGAAAACAGATATATTTTTATTGCTGCTAAAATTGCAAGTCCTAGTGTGATAAAACAAATTCGCCTAAGTGGAGTGTTTACGAACATAATAAAAAGACCTCCTAATTAGTTTTTTAGTGAATTTTTTTTGATATTTAATTTTGCTCCTTGTAAATTGTGGAATAATGTCATACTTAGATAAGTGTAAATTGAATAAAAAACTATAAATAGATTAATAATAAAGGATATAAAGAATAAGTTTACTAATTTTTCGATAGTATCACCACCTTTATTTGTGAATATGATACAACAAAATTTTTAAATTGTCTATACTTTTTTTAAAATTTATGATAAAATGTTAAAAAATTGTTATTATTCAGACTAATCTAGTTATTATGCTACGCTTTCTTCGGCTTAAAATTATTTTAAATAAAATTTTTAGTGTAATCCTATTCACAACCTTTTTATAGATTTTTTTCAAAATTACGGTCTGACAGCCGTGGAGGCGGGGAATACCCGTGAGCCTGGAAGACCTAATTTTAAAAAAAAATGCTATAAAAAATAGGTTGTGTTAGAGTATTTTAAAAAATTTTATTAAAAATAATTTTTGTCTACGCTTTGTTTAAAATAATAACAAAAATAGGAGGTAGTTTATGAAAATAGAAAAAACAACAAAAATAGGTGATTTATTAGAAAATGCACCAGAAAAGGCAGAAATTTTATTAGATGCAGGAATGCACTGCTTGGGATGTCCCGCTTCACAAGGAGAAACATTAGAAGAAGCGTGTGATGTTCACGGAATAGATGTAGATGAATTAGTTGAAAAATTAAATAGTTAATTTTTCAAAAAAAATTACAAATTTTAACAGTAAAAAAGATTAAAAATTTTTCGCAATAAAAAAAGTATAAAATAGGAAAA
>CANOPV010000219.1 GCA_947568605.1 uncultured Clostridium sp. | reverse complement strand
GTTATAAAGAGAAAGGAAAAGATGAAAAATGAAAACATTTAAAGTAGAAGCCAATATAAATGGCAGTATGATTTTTGAAGTTAAAGCAAAAAATCAAGAAGACGCACAAAGACAAGTAGATGATTTACTTGCAGACACTTCTGTTAAAGAAGCCATAGAAAAATATAAAAATAGTTTAAGTTTAGAAACTAATATAAAAGAACAAAAAGAAAAAGAGAGATAGGAGGAATTATTATGTCATATTCAACTAAAATACCATCTTTAAAAGTAAAAACAAGTATTGATAGTTTTAATAAATTATTAGAAGTTCTTACAATACAAACTGAAAATAAAGATGAAAATATTTCAAAAAAAGCAAATAAATTAAAGGAAAAATTATTAAAATTTAGTATTCCCAGAGAGGAAAATGAAGAAACCTTTGTAGATATAAGATTCTATCAAAATGAAGTTATGGATATGTTTCATATACTTTTTGATGTAATTAAAGAAGAAGCAGGATATGAAACAGATTATTATAAAATTTTATTAGATAATAGAAATCAATTTAAAGACAATGAATAATAATAGTCTAATTTAGAATAGGAGGTGCAAGATGGCGAGTAAATTAAGACTAATTACAGACCTTTATGGAGAAACACTAACACAAATAAGTAATGATCCAAATGATTGGATGTCCTTTTTGGAATGTGCTTCAATGAACTACAAATATCCATTTAGTGATCAAGTTTTAATATATGCACAAAGACCAAATGCAGTTGCTTGTGCAAAGATAGAGGCTTGGAATAAAAAAGTTGGAAGATGGGTTAATCGTGGTGCAAAAGGAATCGCACTTCTTTCAGAAGATAATGGTTATACGAACTTGCGATACGTATTTGATATTGCTGATACTAATAGTAAATATGGTAAAAGTTTTAGACTATGGTCAGTATCTAAACCTTACGAATTAGACATTATTGAGTCATTAGAAAACAAGTATGGAGAACTTGAAGATAAAAGTTCTTTAGGACTTGCTATAAAATCAGTATCAAAAATAATTGTTGAAGATAATATACAAGACTATTTAGAAGATTTAATGTTTTACAGAGAAAATAGTTCTTTAGAAACACTAGATGAAGAACGTGTAAAAGTATTATTTCAAAATGCACTAGAAAATAGTATTGCATTTTCAATGATTAAAAGGTGTGGATTAAATCCTAATGAATATTTCACACAAGATGATTTTGCTAATATTTTAAACTTTAATAGTTATGACACAATTACAAGAATAGGTGTAGCAACAAGTGAAATATCAGAAATGGGATTAGGAGAGATTTATAAGACAATTAAAAATCTACGAATAAATGAAATAAATAAAATTCGCACATTTGATATAAATAATGATTTAGAATATGATGTAAGTGAAAACAGCGATAATGCTGAAAGGAGGAATAATGATGAATATAACTTACACACGCCAAGGGGATTACGAGATACCAGATCTAGCAATACCAGAGAACAAGATTCAAGTGGAGGGCAAATACGCAATGATGAGATTAAGGTACTTGAAAGAGAACAAGAAATCTCTATACACAACTCTACTAATGAGCAATCAACTACCAGAGCATTTGATGAATATTCAAGAAACGGCAGTAGCGAGAGTAGAGCAGATAGTATCAGAGATGAAAGAAAAGGAGAATATAACCGAGAACTTGAAAGCACAAGACCAAATGAAGTGGGTACAACTAATGAACAACTTGAAGACATCAGCAGAGGAGATAGTAGCGAACGAGTTGATTTACGCTTAAATGTTTACGAAAAAACAGATAAAAATATTCATGATGTAGTATTAGATGAAAAGATAAATCAAATATTAAGTACAACTCCACATTTAAGAAAGTCAAATAAAGAGATTAAAGACTTCTTTAATAACGAAAAAGATATTACTAAAAGAGTAGAATTTTTAAAAGAAATTTTTAATTCCGATTATACCGGTGTTATAGTTGATGACCAAATGTATGGTTATAAAACTTTTGACAACGGTATTTTATTTTGGAAAGGAAACTTTATATCAAGAGATACTGAAAGTTTAGAAAGTTGGGAAGATTTAACTTATCACTATGAAGCAATGATATTATTAAATCAATTAAATGATAGAATTGAGCCTTTGCCTAGTGTGACAGACCAATTAAGTTTTATTGATGATAATAGTGAAAAGACTGTATCAGATTTAGAGTTTACACAAGAATTTGTTGATAGATATTTAACAGAAAAACATAGTGAAACAAAATTTAGCATATATGAGCATTTTCAAAAGAGTTTATCAACAGACAGTAATATAAATTATCTAAAAAATCTTTATGGTATTGGTGGAGCAAGTGAAACTATCAAAGGATCTGGTATAGGGGAGAGTTATGATTCAAAAGGAATTAGATTTAATCGTGGATACTTTGATAAGAGTGCCAAAGAGCAATTATTCAAATGGAATTATATAGAAAAAAGAATAAAAACTCTTATACACGAAGATAGATACCTTAATCCAAAGGAATTAGAAGAATATCCTAATTGGTTGGATAAAAAAGAGCAAGAAAGAGAGTTTGCAGAAGCAAGTGAAAATCTTGCTGATAATATTCTACAAGAACAAGTAGAAGAAGAATATGAATATCAATATCATTTAGGAGATAAAGTCTATATTGGAGCAGATGAATATGAAATATTAAGTATTGGAGATTTTAATGTAGTTTTATATG
>CANOPV010000218.1 GCA_947568605.1 uncultured Clostridium sp. | reverse complement strand
ATTTTATTTTGTTTTGAATATTATATATTATATTTTTTGGCATATATTATTTTAGGAAGGGTCGTGTGTTTTATGAATAATGTTGATATGGCTAAACTTATGTCTATTTTGTCTAAGATGGATAAGAAAGATTTAGAGGAGGGCTTGGCTAAAGCTTCTCAGATTTTGAATTCTAAGGATAAAGATTCTATTATTAATGACATCCAGAAAAAGCAGTTTTAAAATATTTTTTTAGGAGGGTTTTTATGAATAATGAAGATATGTCTGAGGTTTTTAAGAATTTAAGCAGTATGCTAAATTCTGATAATATTCCTGATAATGTAAAAAGTGTTTTAAGTAATTTACAAAATTCTAATAGTTCTTCTGATTCAGTTTCATCTAATAATTCTAGCGTATCTTCTGAAAATTCTTCTAATGGAATTTCGAAAGAAACATTTGAAATGATTTCTAATATGCTTAATAATAGTGGAGCTTCTAATGGTAATTCTTCTAATAATTCTAATTCTTCTGATGGCTCTGGTATTGATATGGAAACTCTTTTGAAAATTGGTAATATTATTAGTAAAATGAATAGTTCTGAAAATGATGCTAGGGCTAATTTATTACTTTCTTTGAAACCTTATTTGAAAGAAAGTAGAAAAAGTAAAGTAGAACAGTATGTTAAATTACTTAATATGAGTAAAGTTTTAGAGATTATTAATCCTAATGGTAGTGAGAAGGTGAAATAATGTTTCCATATCCTTTTTTTAGATTTCCTTATTATAATTATCCACATAATTCTTATTTAAGACGTTATAATCCACATTATAATAATAGTTATATGAATAATTATAATGATGTGTCTACGCCTATTTCCGTAAGTAATTTTAATGATAATGTTTCTGTTTCTTCTAATGAGAGTATACGGTAATCGTTTTTTTCAAAATTCTGAAAATTGTTCTGATAATATTGATTATTTTGAGATTTTTGGTTTGAAGTTATATTTTGATGATATTCTTCTTATTTGTATTATTTTTTTTCTTTATAATGAGGGTGTAAAAGATCAAGGGTTATTTATTGCTTTGATTTTATTGTTGTTGTCGTAAACTATAATTAACATTTTTTAATACAATTCAAGTTAAAGGATTATTTTTTTAATGAAATTATGCGACAAGCTTGCTGTGCAAGTTGGAGCCAATGAATTAAAAAAATAATTTTAACGAAGAATTGTAAAATCATTATTCTATTGTTATTTTTCCTTCACTTTTTTTAATTTTTCAATAATTAAATTTACATTCGGTTGTGTGGGTGTAAATTTAACTCCTTTTTTTAGCATATTCATAACTTTTTTAGCCTTCTTTTCTATTTCTAATGCTGAATGTTCACTTGTAATAGTTAAATGATTATTTGCTATTGTATATGTTCTTTCTATATACTTTTCAGTTATTGGAAACATATCTTGAATTAAAAATACACTTTCCTTATCATTATCAAGTTTAATAATATGTAATATATCACAAGACTTTCCATTATTGATTCTTTTATTTATTATTTTTTTATATTTATCAATTCTACTACTTAATGGTATCATCCAATATAATTCTTCCTTATCTTCTTTAAAGCAATAGTAATGTGGTCTATTTGCTTCTTTATTTCCTTTTAAATATGGATCATTCATATCTTTAAAAAAATTATCTTTTATTATATAAAAACCTTTTTTTATCACTTAACATACTTCCTTTTAAAAAATTAATGGTTCTTCATCATCTAGTAATGAAGAACCATACTTTCAACCCAACCATTTATATACCGCAATATTGGTTAGCGGAAAACTTTCGACCCGACCATTTATATACCACATATCGGTCAGTGGTATACTTTCTATTTAATATTAATATTTAAACTATTAATATTATTTTTATTATATGCAATCATTAAAATAAAATTTACTTTTATCTTAATTAATAATATTTTAACATAAAATCTTAAAAAAAACAATATTTTTTAGATTTTTTTATTATTCTATTGTTATTTTTCCGTCCTCGTCTACATACGCATAGGTTTTAATTGTATTTTCTTCATTTTCTTCTTCATCTTTTTCTATTTCCTTTACTATGTTTGCTATTCTTATTTGTGGTACCTCTATATTTCTTGCTGATATAAATGCTTTTTTATTTCCTTTTGCTCCTGCGTGTGCAAGTCCTCTTAATGTTCCTTGTATTACTATGTTTCCTGCTGATATTACTTCTGCCCCACTATTTACATCTCCTAATATTACTACACTTGCTTCATTTTCTATTTTCTGCCCTGACCTTAATGATGTTTTATAATATTGTGTTTCTGATATGTTTATTTCTTTACTATATGCTCTTCTTATTCCGTGTAATCCTAATTCTTCTGGTGAGTCTACTGTTACATCAACATTTATTGCTTTTTTTATTATTCTTTTAATATCTGCCATTTCTTGCTTATTTAGTATTTTACCTGTTACTAATATTGGTGTTGTCTCGTCTTTATATAGTTTTTTTAATTCTTTTATTTTTTCTTTTAATTCTTTTTCTACTTCTTCATAATTTGCATTTTCTGATACTTCTATTTTTGTTAAATTCTTATTTAATTTTACATTTATTATTTTTTTCATTTTCTGTTCCTTCTTTCTTTTTTTATTTGAATAATGTGCACAGTGGTATCATTTCTTTCGGGTATTCCCGCAAAAGGTGCCCCCCTACATTTTATTAGGTCTAGCC
>CANOPV010000217.1 GCA_947568605.1 uncultured Clostridium sp. | reverse complement strand
AAGCAATTTTTAAATACCTTTTAGCTCGAATTTCATTAAAAAAGATGTTAAAAAATAATTCTTTAACTCGAATTGTACTAAAAATGTAAAAATAAATCTGTCTTTGTTGTATATATTTACTCAATATATTTCTAGAATGGTAAATAAAAACGGTAGAGAAAATGTAGGGGCGATTTTAATCGCCCGTCTTTCGAAGAATTGTCTTAAATTAGGAGAATAACAATGAGAAAAAAAATAATTCATATAAACATAAAAATTATAATGATAATTATAAGTATAATTGCAATTTTAATAGCAATAATCTTAAAAAAATCAAGAGATAATGCAGATGAAATAATGTACACAAAAATAGAAAGCATAGACTATTCAAAAGAACTAATTATAAATAAAGATGAAGAAAAAGAAGAAACAAAAAAGAAAATAGAACTAAAAGAATATCAAAATATGCCACAAGATATGAAAGGATATAAAATAATAGGAAAAATAGAAAGTGAAAAAATAAATTTAGAACAATATATATTAGAAGAAACAAATAAAAAAACATTAAATATATCAGTAACAAAATTATATGGACCTAAAATAAATAATGTAGGAAACTTTTGTATAATAGGTCATAACTATATAAATTCAAAAATGTTCGGAAACATAAAAAAATTAGAAATAGGAGATATAATAAAAATAACAGATACTTATGATAGAACAATCGAATATAAAGTATATGATATATACACAACAAATCCAAAAGACACATCTTGCTTATCACAACAAACACAAGGGGAAAGAGAAATAACACTAATAACTTGTACATTTACAGGATTAAATAGATTAATAGTAAAGGCAGTGGAAAGTTATGATTAAAATAATAGGATAAATTCATAAAATATTAAGATTTATGAATTTATCCTATTAAAATATAACAAATTATTGAAAATTAATAATATATTGTAGTATAATAAAAAAAATCGATAAATAAAATAGTATTTAAAGGAGAAAAAATGAATAAAATTGGATTTGATAGTGATAAATATTTAAAAATACAAAGTGAGAAAATTTTAGAAAGAATAAAAATGTTTGATAACAAATTATATTTAGAATTTGGAGGAAAAATATTTGATGACCATCACGCATCAAGAGTTTTACCAGGATTTAGACCAGACAACAAAATAAAATTATTGCAACAATTTAAAGGTGATTTAGAAGTAATTTTTTGTATAAATGCTTCTGATATTGAAAAAAGCAAAATAAGAGCAGATTATGGAATAAGTTACGAATTAGAATTATTAAGACTAATTGAAAAATTGCAAGAACTAGGAATATTAATTAATAGTGTAGTCGTTACAATGTATTGTGAAGAAAATAATATATCTCATTTAGAAAAACTATTAAAAGAAAGAAATATTAAAATGTATATACATAGACCAACACAAGGCTATCCAGATGATGTTGATTTAATAGTAAGCAAAAACGGATATGGAAAAAATCCATATATTAAAACAAGCAAAAAATTAGTCGTTGTAACAGCACCAGGACCAAATAGTGGAAAATTAGGAACGTGTCTTTCTCAACTTTATCACGAATATAAAAATGGAGTAAAAGCAGGATATGCAAAATTTGAAACATGTCCAGTATGGAATTTAAGTCTACTAGATCCAGTAAACATTGCTTATGAAGCAGCAACTGCGGACTTAAAAGATGTCAATATGATTGACCCATTTCACTTAGAAGCATATAGAGAATATGCAGTAAACTACAATAGAGATATTTCAACATTTCCAATTTTAAAAAATATTTTAATGAGAATAACGGGAAAAGAAATATATAAATCTCCTACTGATATGGGAGTAAATATGATTAAACAATGTATTACAGACCAAGAAATTGTAAGACAAGCCTCAACAGAAGAAATTATTAGAAGATATTATAATACTTTATGTGATTATAAACAAAACATTTGTAAAGAAGATGTTGTAGAGCAAGCAAAATCTTTAATGGATAAACTAGAACTTTCATTATCAGATAGAGAAGTGGCAAGAATTGCAAATGAAAAAGCAAAAGAAAAAGGAGTAAATATACTTGCTATTAAATTAAATGATGGCAAAATTATTACAGGAAAAGAATCAAAAATATTAAGCTGTACAAGTGCTGCATTCTTAAATGCAATTAAAGAAATTACAGGAATTCCAGACCAAGAATATTTATTATCACCGGCAGTAATAGATGGAATTTATAAGATGAAACAAAAAACATCATATAATACTTCATATTTTCTAGATTTACCAGAAGTATTAATTGCATTAAGTATTTGCTCTGTAATAAATCCAATTATTGAAAAAGCAATTGATGAATTAGAAAAATTAAGAGGATGTGATGCACATAGCAGTTATATTATTGATAAAAGTGAATTAAATGCATTAAAAAATTTAGGAATCAATCTAACTTGTGAACCAAGAATGTAATTTGAAAATGAGGTAATGATATATAAGTAAAAATTAATAGGAAAAGTACTAAAAATGAATTTATTAAGAAAAACAATAAATATGGAGGAGATATGACAGAAAAAGAACAAAGAAAAAAAGCAAAAGAATTTGTAGAAAACTGGAAAAACAAAGGATACGAAAAGGGAGAAAGTCAAAAATTTTGGATGCAATTATTAACACAAGTTTATGGAGTAGAAAACCCATTTGAATTTATAGAATTTGAAGACCAAGTACATATAGACGAAAGCACAGGCTTTATA
>CANOPV010000216.1 GCA_947568605.1 uncultured Clostridium sp. | reverse complement strand
AAAATTGGGTGTGCGGCTAAGGGAGCAAGAAAACCGAAAAGTCTTTTATTAGCAGGCACTCAATTTTTGTGCTTTGGAGAATATATGTTATATAAAGGAACAAATACATATCATATAAATTCGTGTGAACTAACAGAAGTATTTTATGAAATTAGAACAGATTGGGATAAATTAAAATACGCATCACATATTGCAAAAATTATAAATGATGTAACAAATGAGAATGAAAATTGTAGAGAAGTAATACAATTATTATTAAATACACTATATGTAATATCAAAAACAGATAAAAATTTAGACTTAGTATTAGCAATATTTAAACTAAGACTATTGTGTATATTAGGTTTTACTCCAAACATAATGGAATGTCAAAACTGTAAATCAAATGAAGATTTAATATATTTTAGCCTAAAAGATAATGGGCTAAAATGTGGAATATGTGGAAAGCAAGACACAGGAGCAATACAAATATCAAAAGGAACAAGAACAGCAATAAGATATATAGTAATGAAAGAACCAAAACAAATATATTCATTTAATATATCAGAAAACTGCATAAAAGAACTAGAAATTATTTCAAAACTATATATGAATGAGAAATTAGAAAAAGAATATAAACTAGAAAAATAAAATCTTATAAAATGTTGCAAAATTTAGAAAAACAATATATAATAAGTAAAAATAAAAAAGGAGTGAATTTTATGAATATAAAAATAACAGGAACAGACGCAATAAAAGAATATGTTGAAAAGAAAATGGAAAGAATTCAAAAATACTTTGGAGATAATTTCGATGTTACAGTAACAATGAGAACTGAAAGAAATATGCAAATATCAGAAATATCAGTAAATGCAAATCAAACAAATTTTAGAGCAGTAACAGAACATAAAGACTTATATGCATCAATAGACAAAAACATAGACATTTTAGAAGGACAAATAAGAAAAATGAAAACAAAGAAAGATAAACTAAACAAAGAAGAATCATTAAAAGATAGTTTTGTAATAGAAAAAGAAAATGTAATAGAAAACGAAATATTAAAAACAGCATATTATGAAATAAAACCAATGGCACCAGAAGATGCAAAACTAAAACTACAAGAAAATAGAGACCTATTTTACACATTTATTAATATAGACACAAACAAAGTTAATGTAATATTTAGATTAAAAGACGGAAAAAATTACGGCTTAGTAGAACCAGAAGCATAAAAAATTATTTTTTTAATTCATTGGCTCCAAATTGCCTTGCAAGCTTGTCGCATAATTTCATTAAAAAAATAATATTTTAACTCGAATTATCCTAGAAAAGTAAAATAAAAACAGTAGAAAAATGTAGGGGGCGCACATTGTGCGTTTCCCTTACATTTTTATTTCATAATAAATCTTTTTCTTAAATTTCTAATTCTATATTTTAAAATACTTAAAATCACAATTTCAATTGCTAAAATAACTATTCCAACCACTGTTGTATAATAAGATAAATCTTTACCAAATGGAGGTACACGAGTTATAGTCTCAGCCTTAGCCTCATCAGGTTCTTTGATAGGGTCATCAGAATAAATATTAAGATTTCCAGGAGTTATATTATTAGTCATTATTCTTCCTAAAATATGAGAATATTTTACAATTTCAACATAATTATCATAAGTAAGTAAATCTGTATCAGCAATAGTCATAACTTTTGATGCATTTAATGTAAAAGTTTTAGTTTCACCAGGTTTTAATCTAACACTATTTACTAAAACTGTTTGAAGAGATAAATCTATATCAGAACTATGAGGAAAAGTATTACTACCATTTAAAAACTCCCAATTATCAGGATTATCACTTTCATCAAAAATTAAATTATTATTTAAATAATCATACAAATAATATGTAGTAGGTAAATTATCATAAATCGAAATTGATGTAGCATTTAATAAACTAGACCATAAAGAGAATAGATTATTTGTATTTGAATTCTTTATAAAGTCAGTAGTAAAGTAATTAGACAAAGAATCAGATTGACTAATATTTTCAACTGTTATATTATATTTAATCTTTATTGTTGCACCGTGTGTAATTTCATCATCCATAATAGCAGTTAAAGAATCAGGAAGAACCATTAAATGTTTTACTGTTTTATTAGGTTCCCAATCAATTAAAGTTTGACCATCTGAAAGAATAATTGTAAGACGAGCAACATTTTTAGTTAATTTTACAGAATATTCAGGTCTTTTTATTATTGGAAAATTACAAGTTACATTACTATCTTTAACTTCAACATCAGAAAAAGCAATCATACTAGTATCAAAATTTTCAGTATCAGACAAAGTTTCATAATCTATATTACAAAATTTTTGCATTAACTCTAATCTCTTATCTTGTGAATCAATTGCATTTGTACCAGCATCAACATCATTTGGAGAAAATGCAGATTTATAATTTAAACCATTATATGTAGAATCACCATAAGTAAAACCAATTTTATAATTTCCACTATCTAAATTAGAAAATGTATAATTACCATTACTTGTAGTGGTAGAATTTAATTCTTGTGAATTTGATGAATAAAGAGTTACTTTAATTCCATCTATTAAAATATCTCCTGTATTAAAAATACCCTTTTCAGTAGAAATATCTGTATCCTCCCAAACACTACCAGAAATAGAATAAGTAGGTGGTGGAGGTTCTGGTGTCGAAGGAATTGATGGTGTTGAAGGCTTGGATGGATTTGAAGGAGTAGTAGGTTCCTGAGGTT
>CANOPV010000215.1 GCA_947568605.1 uncultured Clostridium sp. | reverse complement strand
TAGCGAAGAATTGAATATTTAATTTTATTAAAAAAATAATTTTAACGAAGAATTGTATAACGAAAAAAGCATCTAGAACCCCCAGTCGTGCAAAGCACGACAGCCCCCTTAGTAAAGGGGCCAAGGTTTTAGCAAATTCTTCGAAGAACGGACGCACACTGTGCGCCCCCTACATTTCTCTACATTTTTTATTTTACATTTCTAGGACAATTCGAGTTAAAAGATTATTTTTTTAATGAAATTATGCGACAAGTTTGCGAAGCAAATTGGAGCCAATGAATTAAAAAAATAATTTTAACGATGAATTGTATAATGTGTATTTTAATTGTTTTTATCTTTATAAATTTTAAACATATCTTTTATACTTAATTTTGTTCCATAATTTAATATTGCAGAAGAATATATTTTAATAGAAATATTTGCAACAATAATTATACACAAAATTAATATTCCTATTGAACCTATTATTTGCATTGGCGTTGCAGTTCCCATCATTATTCTAAATGGCATACTAAATGATGCTGATAATGGAAATAATGACGCAAAAACATTTATATCACTTGTTGGATTCATCATTGAAAAATATGCTAAATAAAATCCTACAACTGCGAGTACTGCAACTGGTCCATTAGCAGAATTTATATCTTCTGGCTTGCTTACAGTAGAACCAGTTAATGCATATAATAAAGCATATAGGGCATATCCTAATATAAAATATAAAAGTGTTAATATTGCAAGTAATGGAGTAATATTTGACATATCTAATACAGTTTCTAACATTCCTTCTTCTAAAAATAAGTTTGCAGATATAATACTTACTATAATCATTGCTGCTACTTGTATTAATCCTACTATCCCAATTCCTATTGTTTTCCCTAATACAATTATTCTAGGCGTTGTAGATGTAACTAATGTTTCCATTATTTTAGATGTTTTTTCTGTTGTTATTGAGCTTGATACTTGATATGCACAAAAATATATTGCATAAAATAATACTAATGATAATAACATTATTGCAATTACATTTCCGCTGGCTGCATTTTCATCTGTTTGTATTGTGTTTGTTTCTACTGTTAAATATAATGAATTTATTTGTTGTTCGTTTAATCCTAATTTAGATATTTGAAGATTTGTATATAAATTTGTTAGTACATCTAATAATTGTGTTGGCTCACTTTCAAATGTTCCTAAACTTTCTAATATATAGTCTACTTTTAATATATTATCTTGTTTATTTAATATTAAACAAGAGTCTATTTCTTGATTTTCTATTTTTTCCTTTATTTTTTCTATATCAATTTCTTCATTTATAATTTCTAAATTATATCCTATTTCTTCAATGTTTAAATTTTGTAATGCTCCTTCAAATATATTTTTGCTATCTACTATTAGTATTTTTTCATTTAATATTTCTGTATCATCACCTTTGATGGCTTTCATCATTTTTGGTACATTAAAACCAATTACTATTAAAACTAATATAATTACTGTTCCTATTATAAAAGATTTTCTTTTTATCATATCTTTTATTGTAAATGATGCAACTGTAAATAAATCTTTCATATTATTCACCCACCTTTTCTAAGAATATATCGTGTAAACTTGGCTTTTTCATTTCAAATTTGGTAACATTTATATTTTGTTCTGCTAATTTTTTATATAATTCATATCCTTTTGTTTCGTCTGTTATTGAAATTATATAATTGTTATCTTCATTACTTACTATTTTTAAACCTAGGTTTTCTACTATTTTGTCTACATTTGCAGATACTTTTAGTTCTATTTTGTTTGATGGGTATTGATTTTTTATTTCATTTAAGTTTCCTTTTAATACGGTTTTTCCTTTGTTTAAAATTATTACATCTGTGCAAAATTCTTCAATTGAAGTCATTTGATGACTTGACATTATTATATATTTTCCTTGTTTTACTAATTCTAATATTATATTTTTTAATAATTCTGTGTTGACTGGGTCTAGTCCACTAAATGGCTCGTCTAGTATTATTAATTCTGGGTTGTGCATAACCGCTGTTATGAATTGAATTTTTTGTTGGTTTCCTTTTGATAGTTTTTCTGCTGATAAATTCATATATTCTTCTGCTTCTAATTTTTTTAACCATAATTTTATTTCTTTGTCTGCTTCTATTTTGTTCATTCCTTTTAGTTTTGCAAAATACATTAATTGCTCATATATGGTTGTTTTAGGGTATATTCCTCTTTCTTCTGGTAAATATCCAAAGTTTACATTTTTTCTTGCTACTTCTTTGTTATTCCATAAAATTTCTCCTGAGTCTTTTTTTATAATTCCTAACATCATTCTAATTGTTGTTGTTTTTCCTGCTCCATTTGTTCCTAGTAATCCAAATACTCCTGGTTTATTAATTTCAAATGAGATGTTATCTACTGCTTTTTTATCTATGAAGTTTTTTGATACGTTTTTTATAACTAATCCCAAAATAATTCCTCCTTTATTTTTATAATTATTATATAATAAATTTTTCTATTATATTTTAAACTATATTTTCACTTAAATTTGCTTTTTGTTCAAATACATTTTTTATTCTTCTTAATATGAATTTAAAATCATCTATTATGTTTTCTGGCTCATTATATACTTTTTTTGTAAAATCATAAGAATATGAAAAATCACTTTGATGTACTGGTTTTGATATATAAACAAAGTCTTTTAACCCAATTTCTGTTCCATTATAATCTACATTACATTGCATATAATCTCTATACC
>CANOPV010000214.1 GCA_947568605.1 uncultured Clostridium sp. | reverse complement strand
GAAATAGTCAATGCAGTCAAAAAAATAAGTTTAAACATAAAAAATGGAGATATAAATATAGATGACATAGATGAACAATTAATAGAAAATAATTTATATACTAGTGGAATGCCTGATCCAGACTTATTAATACGTACAAGTGGAGAAATGAGATTAAGTAACTTTTTACCGTGGCAATTGGTATATACAGAATTCTATTTTATACAAAAACACTGGCCAGATTTTACAGAAAAAGACCTAGATAAAGCAATAATAGAATATAATAAAAGAAATAGAAAATTTGGAGCAAAATAAATATTTTAATTTGTAATTATGAAAGGAATTTATAATGAATTTTAAAAGAATAGCAACAGTAATAATAGGATTACCAATAGTAATTGTATTATTGGTGTTTTGGAATAAATACATAATAGATATAGCATTTTCAATTGTTACAATTATATGTTTATATGAATATTTTAACGCATTTAAAGAAAAAGCAAAACCAGTTAAATGGTTAGCATATCTAGTAGCGACATTAATTTCAGTTATACACATAATACCACAAGAATATATAATAAATATAATTGCAATAATTATGCCAATTATATTAGTAATACTATTTTTACATATAATTATTACAGATATGAAAATAAATTTATATGATATTATGATAACATTATTTGGAATATGTTATATAGTAATATTTACAATGTTTATACCAATTATTAGAGGAATGGAAAATGGAGAAATATTAATATGGTATATATTCCTTGCCTCTTGGGGAACAGATACATTTGCATATATAATTGGTAAAACTTTCAAATTAGGAAAACATAAATTTAGTAAAGTAAGCCCTAATAAATCAATAGAAGGATGTATAGGGGGATTAGTAGGAGCAATAATATTAAGTTTAATTTATACATATATAGTAAATAATTATATTAGAATAAACATTTCTTATATAGATATATTAGCAATTACAGCATTATTAAGTATATTAAGTCAAATTGGAGACTTTGCAGCATCAAGTATAAAAAGATATGTAGATATAAAAGATTATGGAGATTTAATACCAGGACACGGTGGAATGTTAGATAGAATAGATAGTGTTATTTTTATAGCACCATTTGCATATTTATTATTAACATTAATATAACAAAATTGTGCGTTAACGAAAGTAAAATTTTCTATGTAACAGCCCAAGGTAAATTAACTTTATTATATAAAAAAAGATTTATTTATAAGGAGGTAAATTGTTGATAACTGCTACTATAAATTTAATTAAAATAGCATTTTTATTAGGATTTTTAATAATAATACACGAAGGTGGACATTTTCTTGTAGCAAAACTATGTAAAATAAAAGTAAATGAATTTGCAATAGGTTTTGGACCAGAAATACTAAAAAAACAAGGAAAAGAAACAAAATACGCATTAAGATTAATTCCATTAGGTGGCTTTGTAAGTATGGAAGGAGAAGAAACTTATTCAGATAAAATAGGTTCATTTTCAAAAGCAAGTATTTTAAAAAGAATATCAATAGTTGCCTCAGGAGCATTGGTAAATATTATATTTGGACTATTAGTATATTTTATAATAATAGCAAGTTATACAGATATACAAAATGCGATAGAAGCACTTAAATTATTTGGAGTATCAATGATAGATAGTTTAAAGATGTTAATAAATGGAACTGCTTTTAAAGAAGAACAATTAACAGGAATAGTAG
Source organism: uncultured Clostridium sp. (assembly GCA_947568605.1). Classification (GTDB taxonomy): domain Bacteria; phylum Bacillota; class Clostridia; order TANB77; family CAG-508; genus CANRES01. The sequence goes on along the minus strand of CANOPV010000214.1, from coordinate 1,051 downwards.
GAATATCTGAAATTGTTGTTCAAACAAAGGGAATAATAAACTATATATATTTACTAGCAGTAATATCAGTATCATTAGGAGTTACAAATCTTTTGCCAATACCACCATTAGATGGAGGAAAAATCGTTTTATTAATAATAGAAGGAATACGAAAAAAACCATTAAAAGAAAATTTAGAAATACAAATACAAATGGCAGGATTTGTATTAATGATAGTACTAACGATTTTTGTAACATATAAAGACATAATGAGAATTGTGTAATAAAATATAGTATTAAATTGTCAAAAGATTCTTGATATTTTCAATATATACTATAAATATATAAGAATTATAAAGGAGTGTACATTTATGGAAGAAAATGGAGAAAACTTTTCAGATTACAGAGAATTTGATGATGAGGTTTATGAAAAAATTGAAAAGGCTTTGGATGATGTAAAAAATGGGAGATTTTATACAGAAGAAGAATTTGATGCAAGAATGAAGAAAAAATTTCCATTTTTAAAAAATGATTATCATATTTCAAATGATAAGATTATTGCAGAGGAGGGTGAAAAATATATTGCCAATAAAAAAATATAAAATAATTAAGACAGATACTTTTACATTAGAATTAGATAATATTATATCATATATATTTTTTACTCTTAAAGAACCTAATATTGCAAAAAGAAAATATAAAAAGATAAATCAAAAAATACATACATTGGAGCAATCACCAGAGCGATGCCCGTTAGTACAAGGATGTAAAGAAAATATTAGAAAATTAGTAATAAACAATTATATAGTTATCTATGAGACAAAAAAAGATACTCGGGCAAATATTTATATTACATATTTTTCATTCAAAACAAAATTATTTAAATAATATTTAATTATACAACTTAGACAAAACAAAATAATTAATGGCATTCGCCAAAATAAATCCAAACTAAAAATTAAAAAGTAAATTTATTAAAAATATTATTACAAAGTAAAGACTAAGAATTATTGTTAATATTCAATTTTTGTCAAAATTTAAAGAAATATTTTATTTATAAATAAGTATAATG
>CANOPV010000213.1 GCA_947568605.1 uncultured Clostridium sp. | reverse complement strand
GAATTGAATATTTAATCTAACTAAAAAAATAATTTTAAAAAGAATTGTAGCAGTATTTTTCGTTATGTGTTTTTTTGAAATAGGCTTTCAAATCGCCCATCACCTATTACTACGTGGTCTAATAATTCTATTCCCATAACTTGTGCTGCTTCATAAATTCTATCTGTTGCTCTATAATCTTGTTTGCTTGGTTTTGGATCTCCACTTGGATGGTTATGTACAAGTATTATTTTTGGTGCTTGCATTTTTATTGCTTCTAATAATACTTCTTTTGGCTCTAAAAACGCATAACTTGTCCCTCCATAAGATATATCTATTATTTTTAATATTATATTTTGAGAGTTTAATATTATTACTTTTGCTATCTCTCTTTTTTCATATCTTAATTCTGACATTAATAAATCTGCTACATCTTGTGTTGTTCTTATTTTAGTTTTCAAAATATCTATTGGTCTTGACATTCTTTTTGCTAGTTCACATACTGCTTTTAGTTGTATTGCTTTTACTTTTCCTATTCCCTTTATTTTCATAAATTCTTCTATTGAGAGTTCTTGTAGAAATCTTAAATCGTCTTTTGTAGTGTTACTTTTTAATGCTAATATTTTTTGTGCTAGTCCTACTGATGTTTCTTCTTTTGTTCCACTTTTTATTATTATTGCCAATAATTCTGAGTTTGATAATGTTTGTGTTCCATACATTTCTAATTTTTCATAAGGTCTTTCTGATAATGGGAGTTCTTTCATTTTTACTGTCATTTTTTCTTCCTTTCTGCCCCCAAATTACATTTTTAAAACAAATAGTATAACAGTGTTTTTCTTACAGGTATTTCCTTGAATAGTAATCCTCCATATTATTATATTTTTCTATATATAAATATTGCTATTGCCATTCCTATTATACTTGCTATGTTTATATCAAATATTACTGCAAATGTTATTTTTAATATACTTAAATCTAGTTGTATTGGATTTGTTAGCCCAAAACTTTGTCCATATCCTAACCACCAAAGAAAGTCTATTTGTGATGCTAATTTTCCTAATAGTCCTCCTATTACTAATCCTGATAGTATAAATATTGCTAGTATCCATATATTTTTTTCTCTTGTTGCCATTTTTATCCTCCCTTAATTTTTCTTTAAGCAATGTTATTTTGACTTTATATATTATATATTGTTATGGTATTTTTTTCAAGTGTTTACTGTTTATTTATTGCATTTTTTCCAAATTTTTATCATTTAATTTTTGTTTATTGCGTAGTATAATAATATTAGAATAAATGAGAAAGGACTGTATGTTTTTATGAGAATTGAAAAGGTTAATGATGATAAGATTAAGGTTACTTTTAATATGGAAGATTTAAGTGAAAAAAATATTGATTTTCATTCTTTTATGTCTAATTCTATTGAGTCTCAAAAATTATTTTTAGATATGCTTGATGAGGCTAAAAATAAGGTTGGATTTGTTACTGATGATTATAAAATTTTAATTGAAACTGCTGCTTGTGATAATGGAAATTTCATTTGTAATTTGACTAGAATTGTTCCTGATTTTAAACAAGAGACATTTTCTAAACCTACTGTACATATTAAGAAAAAAAATACTTCTTCTAAGTCTAATATGACTATTTATGCTTTTAATAGTTTTGATGATTTTGTTGATTTCTGCGATTTTTTTGTTAATAATTTTAAAGGAGATATTTCATTATTTTCTAGTAATTCTAAATTATTTTTATATGATGGTGTTTATTATTTATTACTTAAAGATATTATGACAGATTTAGATTTATTAGAGAGTTTTTGTGCTTGTATTTCTGAATTTGCTTATTTTGTTTCTAATTCTAATTGTTTTGAAAATAAACTTTTTGAATTTGGAAATTTAATTATTGATAACGCCATTTTAAAAGTTTTTAAAGGCTTTGTTAAAAAATAATATTTTTATTGTATGGCAATTTCTTAAAAATAATTGCTATAATTTTATTGCATTTTACATAATTTTTTGATATAATTGTTTTATAAAATTTTTTGAAAGGAGGGTTTCAACTATGAATGTGGTTGAAACTGAGCGGTTGATTTTATGTCCGTTTTCTACTGATGATGTATCTACATTTTATCACTCTTTTTATTTTACAATTAAAAATGAGAATACTGCTTCTCAATGTGTTGTAAAAAAATGCCTCAATTTGGATAATAAAATTAAATTAACTGGATCTTTTATAGTTTTATTTAATAGGTTGTGATTTTAATTACAGCCTATTTTTATTTGCACAGTACGCCGTTTCTCTAGATTTCTAAATTTTATAATAACACATTTTTTCTTTCCTTTTCATATTATATTTTAGTTTATTATTTTTATATATAGAGGTGTTTTATGGAGATTTTAAAATTGGGTTCTACGGGTCCTTTGGTGGAGTTATTACAAAGTACACTTAAAAAGATTGGTTTTTACAGTGGCTCTATTGATGGAATTTTTGGAAATGAGACTAGAAATTCTGTTGCCCTTTTTCAACAAAGATTTGGTTTGGTTTCTGATGGTATTGTTGGTGCTAATACTTGGAATGCTTTATTTCCATATATTTATGGTTTTTCTGTTTATTCTGTAAATAGTGGAGATAGTTTATATAGTATTTCTAATAAATTTTCGTCTTCTGTTAAAAGGATTTTGACTGCTAATCCTGGTATTGATGCTAATAATTTATATGTGGGTCAACAAATTATTGTTCCTTTTTCTAGTATTGTTCCTACTGATGTTAGTTATTCTTATAATATTTTAGAAATGAATGTTTATTCTTTACAAACGGTTTATCCGTTTTTAG
>CANOPV010000212.1 GCA_947568605.1 uncultured Clostridium sp. | reverse complement strand
ATATTATATAATTCTTTTAAATATAGCATATTTCCTTTTGGATTTTTCTTAACTAAATTAAAATAGTCTGCTGAATACCCATCTTCCATATATTCTGCATAAGTTAATACTTCATTTACAAATAACATTTTATATTTTTTAGATATTCTATTAAATACAAGTGCTTCTGGAATAAATCTCTCTTCTTCTATTAATGGAAATGGAAATTCTTTTAATATTTCAGTTTTAAAAATTAATTGCTTGTCCCCTTTTACATTATGCTTATGATAAATATTTATATAAGTGTCTATCATATTATCTTTTGGAAATTTTGTCCCTACTATTTCTTCTGTTCCATATTTTTTTACTAAAAAGCCTATTCCTGAAATTTCATTATCTTTTTCAATTTTATTAAATAATTCATTTACTTTTATTAAAATATTATCTATCAAATAATCATCTGAGTCTACACATATAAAACAATTTCCTTTTGCTTTATTTACTGCAAAATTAAATGCTTTTTGCTTTCCGCCATTTTCTACCTTATAATAATTAATATTTATTTTGTTTTCATTTTTTAGTTTATTAATTAATTCTTCTGTATTATCTGTTGAGCCGTCATCTACTACAAGCCATTCAAAATCTTTAAATTCTTGATTTAATAATGAGTTATATACTCGTAATAATGTGTGTTCTCTGTTATATGTAGGTGTAAAAATTGTGAGCATAAGATTTATTTCCTCCTAATTTTCAAAAATATCATCCCATTTTTTCATAATTTCACTAGGAAGATATTTATACGACATTTCTTTTGATTTTTTTCCTAATTCTAATAATTGCTCTCTATTTTTTAATAAATTAACAATGGTTTTTGTCATTCCTTCTTGATTTCTTTTTTGTATTAAATATCCATTTTTTTCATTTTCTATAATTGCTTTTGGTCCTACTGGAACATCAAAAGAGATTAATGGTAAACCGCAAGCACTTGCTTCTAATAATACCATTGGAAAGCATTCTGAAATTGATGTCATTACATATATATCTGAATTTATTAAATATTTTTCTACTTCTTCTTTTGATACCATTCCTGTAATTGTTACTTTGTCTTGTATTTTTAGTTTTTTTATTAATTGCTGTAACTTATCTAATTCATCTCCACCACCAACAATGGTAAGTGTTGCATTTGATATTTGTTTTAATACATTATTAAATATATTTATTAGTGTTTCAAAGTCTTTTTCTGGATGTAGTCTTCCTATTGATATTAGATTATTACTATTTAATTGACTGCTTTTTTCTGGTATATTTTCTAATATATTTGGTATTTCTACAATTTTTATTGTATTATTTTCTTTTAACCATTTTGTGTAATTTTCTTTTGAACCTGGTCCTAATACAATTAAGTAGTCTAAATTTTTAAATGATTTTTGTACTTTTTTTATGTATTTTTCTGAATCATTATGTAAGTGTTCTTGTGTTAGTGTTATAACTGATTTTGGAGCATATTTTGAAAGCATTTTTGCAAAGTCTATTCTTGTTGATAATACAAAGTCTGTATTTAGTTTTTTTATTTCTTTTATCATTAAATGTTTTTTTAAATATAGTATTTTTATTGATTTTAATGCTTCTTTTAATATTTTTAATAGATTTTTACTTTTTATTGCATTTTTAAATTCATTTCTGTTTGGCTTATCTTTTATTAAATATTTTATTTTTACTTTTGGGTTTACAAAATATGCTGGTTCTTTATTCATATCATACGTTGATATTATTTCGACTTCATATTTTTTTATTAGTTCGTTTGCAAATGTAATTGATTGTTTTTCAATTCCTCCGTGTTGTAAATGCAACAATAATATGGTTATTTTTTTCATAATTTTTACCTCAATTAAATCTTTTTAAACTAAGCGTGAGGGAAGATATAATTCTTTTTTCAACTAAGTGTCTCCGTGGGGACTGTTGAATGCTGTTAGGTGTGATAACACCGTTACAGCATCAGTGGGAAGACACGAAATGAAAAAGAATTATACTTACCGAAGGTAGCTTAGTTTAAAATTACTTTATATTATTTAATAATTTTACAAAATTCCTATAAAAATTTTCTACTGATAATTTTTTACTTAATTCTTTTCCGAATTCACTCATTTCATTCATTTTGTTAGGGTTTTGAATTAAATATTCTATATTTTTTGCCAAATTATCTACTATATCTTCATCTCTTTCGACTAAAATTCCTGCTTTGTCTTCAACTAATTCTGGAATTCCACCAGACCTTGTTGCAATAATTGGTAAACCTGATGCCATTTCTTCTACAATAACTAGTGGAGACGCATCTTCCCACAATGATGGAACAACTGCAATATCTGCTATTTTATAAATTTTTCTCATATCAGAATTATGAATAAATCCTGTAAAAATTATATTTTTACTAATATCTTTTGCAATTTCAAATAATTCTTCTTCATATTTTGTTTTGTTTTTGCTTCCAAAAGATGAGCTTCCAACAATTAATAATTTTATATTTTCTTTATTTTCTATTTTTTTTAATGCTAAAACAATTTCTTTTACACCTTTTTCTTGCATTAATCTTCCACAAAAAATTATTACTATATCTTTTTTAGTTATTCCATAATTTTCTCTTATACTATCTCTTTCATTATTTGTTAATTCTTTTGAAAACTCATTAATATCTATACCATTTTTTAATATATGTACTCTTTCTTTTTTAATAATTTTATTTTCAATAAACTGATTTAACATAAAGTTATTTAATACAATAAAATTTCCAAATAATTCATCATATTCTTTTGTGCCTACTGCATTTCCACCGTGAAAGTGTAT
>CANOPV010000211.1 GCA_947568605.1 uncultured Clostridium sp. | reverse complement strand
AACCTATACCGCGTCCAACTCTTCTTCTTGTTACTTTTTCAGTTGCTGGTTTTAATTCTCCTAATTGCATTTTTTGTCCTCCTCTCAAATTTTTTTATTATGTAGGAAATTCTACATATTACATTATTTCTTCTACTTTTTTTCCTCTTTTTTTAGCAATTTGTTCTATTGTACTCATATTTTCAAGAGCATTAATAGTAGCATAAACAACATTTCTTGGATTGTTTGTTCCATTAACTTTTGTTCTTATATCTTTATATCCTGCTAGTTCTAAAACTGGTCTTACACTACCACCTGCTATAACACCAGTACCTTCTGCTGCTGGTTTTAAGATAACACTTGCACTACCAAATTTACCTACATATTCGTGAGGTATTGTTGTTCCTACAATTGCAACTTCAACTAAGTTTTTCTTAGCATCTTCAATAGCCTTTTTTATAGCATCTGGCACTTCTGCTGCTTTACCATTTCCAACACCTACGTGACCTTGTTCATCACCAACAACTACAACAGCACTAAATCTAAAAGTTCTACCACCTTTAACAACCTTAGCAACTCTGTTAATAGCCACTACTTTTTCTTTTAATTCTACTGTATTTTCTCCCATTTAGTTTTTTCTCCTTTCACAAGTTTTACTAGAACTTTAAGCCTGCTTGACGTGCAGATTCTGCAAGTTCTTTTACAACACCATGATAGATATATCCTCCTCTATCATATACAACTTCTTTTATATTTTTTTCTATTGCTCTTTTTGCTATTAATGTTCCTACTTCTTTTGCTGCTTCAATATTACTATGTTTAGTTTTTACTTCTTTATCTAATGTTGAAGCACTAACTAGTGTAACACCTTTTACATCATCTATAATTTGAGCAAAAATATTACTATTACTTCTATATACACAAAGTCTTGGACATTCTGCTGTTCCACTTATTTTTCTACGAACACGAATATGTCTTCTTTCTCTTTCTGCACTTCTATTAGTTTTGTTAATCATTTTTTTCTCCTTTCTCTAATGTAACAGCATTAGAATTTAAATTTATGATTATTATTTACTTTTATAAAAACAAAGCAAAAGTGGTATATTGCAAGGAAAGTAAGTAAATTTTTTTGAAATAATACTCTTGTATATTGAGAAAAAATTTACGAAACTTGACGCCGCAAGATGCCTCTTTTCATTTGTTTTACTATTTTTTACCTGCTTTACCTTCCTTACGACGAATAACCTCATCCACATATTTAATACCTTTACCTCTATAAACTTCTGGTAATCTTTTTGACCTTATAACAGCAGCAGTTTGACCAACTAATTCTTTGTCTATACCTCTTACTGTTATTTGAGTTTGACTTGGAACATCAAATGTTATTCCAGCAGGTGCCTCAAAATTAACTGGATGTGAATATCCCAAAGATAAAACTAAGTTATTTCCTTGTTTTTGAACTCTATATCCTACACCATTTATTTCTAAGTCTTTTTTAAATTCATCTTTAACACCTATTATCATATTATTTATTAATGTTCTTGTTAAACCGTGTAAACTTCTATTTTTTGGTTCGTCATTTGGTCTTTTTATAGTTATAACATTATTTTCTAATGAAATATTCATATTTTTATGTATTTCTCTTTCTAATGTTCCTTTTGGTCCTTTTACAGTAACTTTTTGACCATCTATTTTAACTTCAACATCACTTGGTACTGTAATAGGTTTATTTCCTATTCTTGACATTGTAATTTCTCCTTTCTTTTTAAAATCGCGTTACCATACATACGCTAAGACTTCTCCTCCAACTCCGTTTGCTCTTGCTTGTTTATCTGTCATTATTCCTTTTGAAGTTGATATTAATGCTATTCCTAAACCATTTAATACTTTTGGTAATTCGTCTTTTGCTGCATATACTCTTAATCCTGGTTTACTTATTCTTTTTAAACCAGCAATTACTCTTTTACCTTTTTCATCATATTTTAAAGTAATTCTTATAATACCTTGATTTTCTGTACTTATTTCTTCAAATGCTTTAATATATCCTTCTTTAAATAATATATTAGCGATTGCTAATTTTATTTTTGATTCAGGTATATCTACTGTTTTATGTTTTGAAGTATTTGCATTTCTTATTCTTGTTAACATATCTGCTATTGGATCAGTAGTATTCATTTCTTTTTTTACCTCCTCTTTTAAAATCGATTATAAACTTCGTCTAACGTCGTTAGTCATCGGTCAAAAATCCTTTGGCGTACACGAGTACATTTCCGGTTTTTCGCCTCGACTGCCTAGTTATACTCGTTTCTAATCAATTTTTATTATTCTTTATATTTTCTTAAAATTGATTAAAAGTAGTAAGATGTGCATTTTTAATATTTATTTAAAACAGAAGGTGTACTTTTGTACATAGATGGTTTAAATAAATATTTAAAATGTGCAGATTGCTGCTTTTAATCGATTTTTTTACCAACTTGCTTTCTTGATACCTGGTATTTCCCCCTTATGTGCTAATTCTCTAAAACAAACACGGCAAATTCCATATTTTCTAATATAAGCGTGTGGTCTTCCACAAAGTTTACATCTATTATATTCTCTTGTTTTGTATTTTTGTGGTCTCGCTTGTTTTATTTTCATTGACTTTTTAGCCATTTGATTTATTCACACTCCTTTTTTAAGTGTAGGAATTAAATTCCTATTTATTATTTAATTTTTGAATGGCATTCCTAATAATGTTAATAGTTCTCTTGCTTCTTCATCTGATTTGGCAGTTGTAACAAATATAATATCCATTCCTCTTAATTTATCTACTTTATCATATTCAATTTCTGGGAATATTAATTGTTCTT
>CANOPV010000210.1 GCA_947568605.1 uncultured Clostridium sp. | reverse complement strand
GTCGTCCGCACTTCGAAGGCTAGACCTTAATAAATGTAGGGGCGATTTTAATCGCCCGCGGTTCTATACATAATTAATTAGTAGATTAGAAAGGATGAAAAAATGAAAAGTATTTATGAAAATGAAATGAAATTAGAATTTTTAAGTAAATCAAATAATGAGGCATTTGCACGTATTGCAGTAGCGGCATTTGCTTCACAATTAGACCCGACACTTGAAGAATTAGCAGACATAAAAACTGCTGTATCAGAAGCAGTAACAAATTGTATAATACACGGATATGAAGATATGGAAGGAATTGTAAAAATCGAATGTAAAATTTTCGATAATACATTAGAAATTGAAATATCAGACTCAGGAAAAGGAATAGAAGACATAAATTTAGCAAGAGAACCACTATATACCTCAAAACCCAATTTAGAAAGGTCAGGAATGGGATTTACAATAATGGAAAGTTTTATGGACGAAATGAAAATAGAATCAATTTTAGATATGGGAACAAAAATAACAATGAAAAAAACCATAAAAAAATATGATAAATCAAAAGAGGAGTGTATGTATGTATGAAAATAGTATAGAAAAAATAAAACAAGTACAACAAGGAGATAAAGACGTTTTACAAGAATTAATAAACACAAATAATGGTCTAATTTGGAGCATAGTAAAACGCTTTGGTGGAAGAGGATATGAATTTGAAGATTTATATCAAATAGGTTGTATTGGTTTTATAAAGGCTATAAAAAAGTTTGATACAAATTTTGAAGTACAACTTTCAACTTATGCAGTACCATACATATTAGGAGAAATAAAAAGATTTATAAGAGACGATGGAATAATAAAAGTTAGCAGAAGCACAAAAGAATTAGTAAATAAAATTAGAAATATACAAAAAGAATACTTAGAAAAATATGGAGAAGAAATAAATATAAGTGAAATTTCCAAAAGACTGAAAACACCAAAAGAAGAAATAGCAGCAGCCTTAGACTCAGCAAGACCAGTAGAATCAATATATCAAGAAGACTATGGAAATAATGGAGACAATAGACAAGTAATAGACAAAATAATATGCCAAAAAGATGAAGCAACAATGATATCAAACAAATTAGCAATAAGGCAAATTATACAAGACTTAAATAAAAGAGAACAAGAAGTTATAATACTAAGATTTTATAAAGAAAAGACACAAGCACAAGTTGGAAAAATATTAGGAATAACACAAGTTCAAGTGTCAAGAATAGAAAGAAAAGTATTAGATAGGATGAAAACTAAATTGGAGGTTGTATGAAAAAAATTGCAATATATTTAGTAATAATACTTGTTCTATGTTTCATTTTACCCGTTATATTTACAAAAAAATTTGATGTAGTAGAAACAATGGCAAGCATTTTAAAAGAAAATTTAGAACATCAAGAAAATGAAGTAGATGAAGTAAAAGTTATAGATTATGATTATAGTAAATATAAAACTGTAAAACTTCTACATAGTAGTATAGAAGAAATAGAAGAAGTAAACTTAGATGAATATTTGTGTAATGTTGTATCAGCAGAAATGCCAGTAGATTTTGATATAGAAGCATTAAAAGCACAAGCAGTTGTAGCAAGAACATATACAATGTATAAAATAATAAACAATTCTGGAAAACACGAGGGAGCAGATATATGTGATAGTTCTACTTGTTGTCAGGCTTGGATATCAAAGGAAGGTAGATTTGAAAGATGGGATGAAGATAAAAGACAAGAAAATTGGAATAAAATTACTACTGCTGTAAATGAAACAGTCGGAAAAATAATAACTTATGAAGGAGCACCAATTAATGCATTTTTTCATTCAAATAGTGGAGGAATAACTGAGATACCATTAAATGTATGGGGAGGTCAAGGTTATCCATATCTTCAAGTAGTAGAAACTTCAGGTGAAGATGGATATACTCAATACAATTCTGAGGTAACATTAACAAAAACTGAATTACTAGAAAAATTAAAAGAAAAATATAGTGATATAGAAATAAATTTTGAAGTGGAAGATAGTATAAAGATATTAGAAAATACTGAAAGTGGTAGAGTAAGAACAATAAAATTCGGAAATAAAGAGTTATCTGGTGTAGAAACAAGAACCCTGTTAGGTTTAAGGTCTACTAATTTTGAAGTTAATATAAATGAAGATAATATAACTTTTAGTGTAATAGGGTATGGGCACGGTGTTGGAATGAGCCAAACAGGAGCAGATGCATTAGCAAAGCAAGGCTATAATTTTGAAGAAATTATAAAACATTTTTATATAGGTGTGGAGGTTATAAATATTTAGATTGAAACTGCAATTCTTCACTAAAACATTTAAAAATATGATTGTTTTTTGTTTACAATTCTTCGTTAAAATTATTTTTTAATTCATTGGCTCCGAATAACTACGTTATATCATCGCATAATTTCATTAAAAAAATAATCCTTTAACTCGAATTGTCATAAAAAAAAAAGCATATTTTTAAAAACATTTTAGTTCGAATTGCAATTAAAAATAATTAATTAGATATCTGTCTAATTAAAAAAACGTAGGGGCTAAATCGGTGAGGAATACCCGTGAGGTTTGACCCAATTTCGCCCTAAACAAAATTATAGAAAAACTAGATTTTACGATGTAGGGGCGCACATTGTGCGTCCGTTCTTCGAAGGCATACTAAAAATAAAAATGTATAAATTGTATAAAATTTCAAAAAAAGGAAATACTTAAAATAAATATTAAATTTAGGAGGAAAAAAATGAGAAGAGAAAATAGAAGAGTACAAAACGATAGTAGTTTAAAAAACATATTATATTTATTAGGAACAATTT
>CANOPV010000209.1 GCA_947568605.1 uncultured Clostridium sp. | reverse complement strand
GGCGAAATTCAGTCAAACCTTACGGGTATTCCTTACCGATTTAGCCCCTACATTTTATTAGGTATAGTCTTCGGAGAACGGGCGATTAAAATCGCCCCTACATTTCTCTACATTCATATTTTGTATTTTTAGTACAATTCGAGTTAAAGGATTTTTTTTTAACATTTTTTAATGAAATTCGAGCTAAAAAGTATTTAAAAATTGTTTTTGCGTGCGACAACTTCTAAGAAGCGATTGGAGCCAAAAGCATATTTTTAAATATTTTAGCGAAGAATTGCATACGCAAAACGCTAATTATTTTTTTAATTAATCTTCATTTCAAAAACTTGTATCTTATGCGTTGCAAGACCTGTAACTGCTTCTACTGCTTGAATTATATTTGTTTTTGTTGTAGCATTATTTGCTCCTATTGCTGTTATAATTGCACCCTCGATTGTTGGATTTATAACTTTTTGTGTTACTGGAACATTAACACCATTTTCTTGTGTATAGATAACTTCTTTTGTTGTATCAGTTTCATTTATTTTTCTTATGCCACCTTCTGAATCTTCTTCTTGTGTTGAACTTGTTTTAGACATTTCATTAAACATAGCAACAATTTCACTACTTTGTGAATATGTAATTAAAACATTTACTTTTCCTACTCCATCTATTTTTGATAATATATCTTCAAGTTTTTGTTCTAAATCTGTTTTTGTAGTTATAGAATTATTACTTGTTGCTTTTAAATCAGATGCTAATTGTTTGTACGAACCTTGCTCATTATCCAATTTATTTTTTACATTATCTTTTTTTTCACCATTCCATACATAATTAATAATTATTATAGTAATTATTAATATGATTACAAATACTACTAAATTCTCAATCTTTTTTTTACTATTTCCGTTTTCATCCTTTACAATCATACTTTTAATTTTATCAAATTTCTCTTTTAACATATTGCCCTCCTTAGTTTAATTAATTTTTATATTATTTATATCTACGCCATATTCACTATTTAAATATTCTTTTACTTCTTTTATTTCTTTATCATTAATAGTAGTATTACTTTTAACCGTTTTATTTTCAATTTCTACTTTATTTATTGAAATATTATTGTTACTTTTTGTCTTTGTTTCCTCATCTTCTGGCTTTTTAGATAAATTAATATTTAAACTATTTATCTGACCATAATTTTCTTCATTTTCTTCTATATCTATTTTTATAATACTTGCTATATATCCTTTTTTATATAATTTTCCAGTTATATCTTGTTTTAAAGATAATATATATGTATCTTGTATATTATTGTTAGTTATATTATTAAATTTATTATATGAATCAGATATTTCATTCATACTACCTAGATAATCACTACTCGCAAAACTTATATCTCCTTTTATTACATTTTTTATTACTGGTGATAAAATTGTAAATAATATATATAACCCTATAACTGTTTTTACATATTTTTTATTTTTGCAATCTGGTATAATCATCTCTAAAATTGTTGCTATAATTATTGCTATAATAATTTGTTCTGCCCACGAACTAATTGCTGAAACCATACTCAAATTCCTTTCTATCTATACATTAATGAACTATTAGTTATTTTAATTACTAATGTAATTCCTATCATTAACATTACTGATATTGAAATCATCATTGCTAATAATATTTTAAATGTATCGCCTATTTGGTCAAGTAAATCTACTATTTTTTTATCTGCTATTGGTTGACACATTGCTGATGTTGCTTTATATGCTAATGAGAGAATTGCTAGTTTTGCTATTGGCATAACACATATACATAAGATTACTACAACCCCTACTAAACCTACTGCATTTTTTAAGATATTACTACATCCCATTACTGTATCTACTGCATCTCCTAATATTTTTCCTACTACTGGTACTACATTTGAAACAGCGGCCTTTGCAGTTTTTGCTGTAATTCCATCTACACCACTAGTTAAACTTCCTTCTAATGATAAAACTCCTACAAATAGTGTAAGTGCTATCCCTAATACCCATACTACACTACTTTTTAAAAATTTGGCTATCTTATCTACTTGCACTTTGTCTGATACTTTTGATATTATACTTAAAGCAGTTGCTATTAATACGATTGGTAATAAAATAGTTGATATCATATTTCCTATAAATGTTATTATAAACATTAGTATTGGTTGTACTACTCCTGCTGTTGTAATGTTTCCTGTTGCTAACATTAATGTTATTAATATAGGAATTAAAGTATTTGAAAAGCCGACTAAATTTTGTATAGAATCTTTTATTATATTAATTACTTTTGCAAAATTACTCATTATTAGTGTTACAATCATTATATATTGAACATAATATGTAATTTGAGATATACTTTTATTTTCTAAGCCATCACTTATGCTTTTTAAAATACTATGTATAATTATTATTACTAATACACTTCCGTAATATTGTTATTGCTTCTTTTATTTCGTCTCCAAATAAAGATAATATTTTACTTAATATTTTTTCATTGTCTATTTTTCCTGTTAATGCGGAATTAAACATATCATTTATATTTACGTCTGATAATACTTCACTTGTGTATTTTTCTGTTTCTTTTATAAATTGCGAGATATTTAATTCTTCTTTTTGTGAACTTAAAATATCTCCATCTGTTGCTATAACATATTGTGATAGAGCAAGCATTATAAATAAAAATATTAAAATTGTTTTTATTATATATTTCACATTAATTTATCACCTCATTATTCTAATGAAATTCAAGTTAAAAATATCAGAAATTGTTTTTTTAAGACAATTCGAGTTAAAGGATTATTTTTTTAACATCTTATTTAATGAAATTCGAGC
>CANOPV010000208.1 GCA_947568605.1 uncultured Clostridium sp. | reverse complement strand
CTTACATTAATCTGTCTTTACCGCGGGTCTCTCCCCGCGATCTGCGGGCTGTCGAACCGTAATTTTGAAAAAAATCTATAAAAAGGTTGTGAAATTAAATTACAGTAAAAATTTAAAAAAATAATTTTTGCCTCACGCTTCACTCTAAGAGGATAATTTCGCAGATTTAATAAATTATTAAATAATATATAAAATTAAAAAAGGAGAAATAAAATGAATAACGAAAAAATAAGAAATATAGCAATAATTGCACACGTTGACCACGGTAAAACAACATTAGTTGATGGTCTTTTAAAACAAAGTAACATATTTAGAGATAATGAACAAGTATCAGAAAGAGTTATGGATTCTAATGATTTAGAAAAAGAAAGAGGAATAACAATACTTTCAAAAAATACTGCTGTAATGTATAATGACTATAAAATAAATATAGTAGATACCCCAGGACACGCAGATTTTGGTGGTGAAGTTGAAAGAGTTTTAAAAACAGTTGATGGAGTTTTGTTATTAGTTGATGCTTTTGAAGGTGCAATGCCTCAAACAAGAGAAGTATTGAAAAAATCATTATCATTAAATTTAAAACCAATTGTTGTAATAAACAAAATAGACAGACCAGGAGCAAATCCTGCAAAAGTAGTAGACCAAGTAATAGAATTATTTATAGAATTAAATGCAAGTGATGAACAATTAGATTTCCCCGTTGTATACGCATCTGCAAAACTTGGTATTGCTAAAATGAATTTAGAAGATGAAATATCTGATTTAAGTTGCTTATTTGAAACAATTATAAATACAATTAAGGCTCCACAATGTGATGAAGATGGCACAATGCAAATGTTAGTATCTAATATAGATTATGATGATTATATTGGAAGAATAGCAGTAGGTAGAGTGGAACGTGGTTCAGTAAAATTAGGTATGAATGTTGCTGTTTGCAAAAAAGATGATAAAATAGAAAATGGAAAAATTGCAAAATTATATACTCATCAAGGTTTAAAAAGAGTAGAAGTAGATGAAGTAAAAGCAGGAGATATTATAGCATTAGCAGGAATTAGTAACATTAATATAGGAGATACAATTTGTGATCCTCAAAATCCAGAAAAAATACCATTTGTAGATATAGATGAACCAACAGTATCTATGACATTTAGCGTTAATGATGGTCCGTTTGCAGGTCGTGAGGGTGAATTTGTTACATCAAGACATTTAAGAGATAGATTATTTAAAGAACTTGAAAGAAATGTAAGTTTAAGAGTTAAAGAAACAGATAGAGCAGAAGCGTTTGAAGTTTCAGGTCGTGGAGAATTACATTTATCTGTATTAATAGAAACAATGAGAAGAGAGGGATTTGAACTTTTAGTTTCTAGACCAAAAGTTATATTTAAAGAAATAGACGGTAAAAAATGTGAGCCAATTGAAAGATTAGTTGTTAATGTTCCAGATGACTGTATAGGTAATGTAATTGAAAAATTAGGTAGAAGAAAAGCAGAAATGGTAAATATGGAGCCAGCAGAGGAAGGACATACAAAAGTGGAATTTAAAATTCCAGCAAGAGGTCTAATTGGTTACAGAACAGAATTTTTAACAGATACAAAAGGAAATGGAACAATGAATCATATATTTGATTCTTATGAAGAATATAAAGGAGATATTTCTTCTAGAACAAGGGGGACAATAGTTGCTTTTGAAAATGGAACATCTGTTACTTATGGTTTATACAATGCACAAGATAAAGGAGATTTATTTATTGGTGCAGGTGTAGAAGTATATGAGGGGATGATAGTTGGTTTAAATTCAAGAAATGAAGATTTATCAATAAATGTATGTAAAGAAAAACATTTGACCAATACAAGAGCATCTGGTTCTGATGATGCGTTAAGACTTGTTCCACCAATTCAGATGTCATTAGAACAAGCAATCGAGTTTATACAAGATGATGAACTTGTTGAAATTACACCAAAAAATATTAGATTAAGAAAGAAGATTTTAGATTCAAAGACTCGTGAACGTGAAGCAAGAAGAAATAATTTGGAAAAATAATCAGCATCTTGCGTCGTTAAAATTTAGTGAAAAATCCTCGACGTACGAAAGTACGACTCCGGTTTTTCACTAAATTTTGCCTAGCAATATACTAATTTTTTTTTCCAAATTTAATTCATAGATTTTTAGTTAATGTTTAGACTAATAAAGTATTTAAAGTGAAGCGTGAGGTGAAAATTTTTAACGACGCACAGTTTGGGAGGACATTTTAAAATATAACTTATATTAATAATGAGTATATTTTTATATTTTAAATAAATTATTTTATGAATGTCCGACCAGTAAGGCGTTTAAAATGTTAAAAAAATAATTTTAAGCCGAAGGTAGCGAAGCAAAAATATTAAATAGATTTAACAGTAACAATTTTAGGAGATTTTAATGAATAAATTTGAGTTGGAAAAAATAAAAGAAAAAGCCTTACAAGACCACATACCAATAATAATGGATGATACTTTACAAGAAATTGATTCAATTTTAAATGAAAAAAAGGTTAATAGAATATTAGAAATAGGAACAGCAGTTGGATATTCTGCAATTTGTTTTACGAAATATTTGGATAAAAAAGGCACTATTGATACAATAGAAAGAGATATAAAAAGAGTAGAAGAAGCACTAGAAAATATAAAAAAAGCAGAAGTTGAAGATAAAATTAATATTTTTGAAGGAGATGCAGTAGATATTTTACCTACTTTAAATAACAAATATGATGTTATATTTATTGATGCAGCAAAAGGAAAATATCCATTTTTCTTAAAAGAAGCAATAAGACTAATTAATAAAGATGGCATAATATTAGCAG
>CANOPV010000207.1 GCA_947568605.1 uncultured Clostridium sp. | reverse complement strand
TTCTTGAAATCTGCGATTACTATGACAAGTATGTAATGCCAAGTGGTATGGGCAGCTTCAGAAGAGCTGGTATATTTGCAATAGCTGAAAAACCGTAAGCCAAATTTCAGTTATAAATTTTCAAAATTGACACCCTGCAAGGTTTTGAAATCTTGCAGGGTGTTTTACTGTCAAAATGTATGTAATCCCGCTAGGCAGGGAACAGCCCTGTGGTGTTGGTTATTTTATATTGATTAAAGTTTCAATATGCTTTTGAGAACCAAGGGATATTGTGTTATAAAAATGTTATTTAGAATTGGATTGATTTAGCGATATTATAAGAGGATCTTTATATCAGAAAGTGAAAAATGTTAATAATTATAATAGAGAAAAATGTTTCACGTGAAACATTTTTCTCTATTTTGGAAAATGAAGAGCCAGATTTGAATAATAGATAATGAGTGAATGAAATATAGTTTAGTACTAAAAAAGATTATGATGTTTATAAATAAATATTTAGTAAATAAATTTAAAATAGATATAAATTCCCCTATGATAAAACTTGTTGTAAATTGAAATAGAAGGGAGAATAAAAAAAGCAGAACTAAAAGCTAAACAGAAAAGAAAAATGTTTAAATAAAGTAAACAAAAAATATATAAATCAAATATCTGTTAATAAATTTAGCGGGAAGTAAAGGAAAAATAGGCATTGTATGAATGAGTTATCTATAGAATATTAATATAAAAACGAGTCAAAGAATGTAACTGAAATAAAAGGAAGAATATTGCGACAATTAAGAATAAATTGGACTGAGAGATTATTGATATTATTAAATATAAAAACATAGGAAATATAATCTGAAATGAAACAATACATTCAATAAGGAAGATAATGGGAATATAAGACTAATTTTACATTGTAAGCACTTTTTAATGAAATTGAGAGAATTATTATTAATTTATTTTTATTCTGGACGAAAAGAAGATCAGTACAAATGGATCAGGTGGTATAAACGGATTAAATAAATTGTTTTATATAAATGAAAAGAAGGCAGGTATAAAATTGGATTGGGTTATTTGGACTACAGTAAAAGATTATTATGAAAATTATGTAAATTTTCGAAAATAAAAATATATATAAAGAAAAATAGAGCAGTGTAAAGAGAAAAGTATAACAAGAAGTAAAATGAAACAGGAAAAGGAGAAGAAATAGAAACAGGAAAAGAAGAAAAACAGAAACATTAATAGAAGAAAGAAAAATAGTAAAAGAAAAAGCAAAAAGAAATAGGAATAGAAGAAATAAAAAGAAGCAGGAAGATAATAAGCAAAAAGAAGCAGGAAGATAATAAGCAAAAAGAAACAGAAAAAGTAAAATGAAATAAGAAAAAAAGAAGCAAAAAGGAACAGGAAGATAAGAAGTAAAATGAAATAGGAATAGAAGAAACAAAATAAAATAAGAATTGAACAAAATGTAATAGGTTACAAGGGAAAAAATATAATAGAAAGAATAAGATAAGTAAAATGTAATAGAAAACATTAAAATGAATTAATTCTGAAGAAAAATAAGACGGATAAGAATCTTAATTGTGAACCCTGGATACTGCAGATGTGAGAATAAAAGAATACATTGAAAAGATTAAAAGAAGTAAAAAGTTTTAAAATTGAAATAAATGATCCAATAAATAAACGTAATAAAAATTATTTGGAAAGAAATTGACAGAGATTCATCTATAGATTTACTCATAAAGGTAAAATGTAATAACTATTAATAGATAAAATCAAAGTATTAAAACAATATTATGAAAAGTAGGAGTACGCAAAAAGAAACTTGGTGAAAAATGAAATTCCTCAAAACTAAATAACCAAAGACAATATCCTAAATAAAAGAATTATTTGGAAAATACTTTTATTTAAAAAGAAGCGAAGTATTTATAAAATTTATAAAAGTTAAAGTGCACTTTTAGTATTTTTACGTTAGGTGCTATAAATAATATGGTTTTTAATAGTTTTGCATATATAATAACCAGAACTCTTAGATTTATTATTTCAGTGTTTGTACATATCAGATAAAAGCAAGATGAACTAATTCATAATGCAGTAATAATTATTAATACGAATACCAAGAAAAAAATTTATAAAATAAAATATGTTTCACGTGAAACATATAGGTTATTATATTTAAAATAAAATTTGATTTTTTTCATATATATATTTCTTTCATAATTTAAAAGTAGTGTAATTTGCTAAAAGTTATATTTTTTTCAAAATCTATATAAAATGAGAAGGGAAGATGATATAATATAATTTATCATAGTGGTTGGCGAAAATTTGTTATCTGTTTGTATCAGAACTTTTCATCTGTTACAAATACCATAAAAATATGTATATCATCATCACGCAGCTGAATTTTAAACGATGTGAAAATAACAAAAGTTTGTTAAATATAATAGTAGCCGCATATTTGCAGTTCAGAAAGGAAAAGTAATGGGAAGAATCATTGCAATTGCAAATCAAAAAGGCGGAGTAGGAAAGACAACTACCGCAATTAATTTATCTTCTTGTCTTGCAGAATTGGGTAAAAAAGTATTGACTATAGATTTGGATCCGCAGGGAAATACAACGAGTGGAATTGGTCTGGAAAAAAGCGAATTGGAAAATACAGTTTATGAATTGTTATTGGATGAGTGTACTGTAAAATCCAGTATTTGTGAAACTCAGGTCGAACGATTATATGTGATTCCATCCAATGTAAATCTGTCCGGAGCTGAGATAGAATTGTTGGGTGTGAACGATAAGGAATATTTATTAAAAAATGCAATAGATTATATTAGAGATGATTTTGATTTTGTAATTATTGATTGCCCGCCTGCTT
>CANOPV010000206.1 GCA_947568605.1 uncultured Clostridium sp. | reverse complement strand
TTTAACGAAGAATTTTATAACTAAAAAATCATATTTTTAAATATTTTAGCGAAGAATTGAATATTTAATATAACTAAAAAAATAATTTTAACGACTTTAAGATGCTGATTATTTTTTGAATTTTACATCATCTTTGACATACTTGTAAATGACGTAGACATATTTAGCATTCCTACTACTACTAATGGTATTATCAAATATCCAACAAATAATGTTACCATTGGTGCAAAGCCAATTACTTTTCCTACCATTCCTTTTTTAGATATTAGTCTTTCATTTGATTCTTTACGTTTTTCTTGATAGTAGTCTCTTTCTGTGTCTAGTTCGTCAAATGCGTCTTTTATTGGAATTTTTTCTACTGCTGCTTGCATACTTTCTATTATTCTTATAAATGGTATGTATGTTACATCATTTTTTAATTGTTCTAATGCTTCCCACGCACCTGCTTCATAGTTATTTACACATTTTGAAATTTGGCTTTTAAAGATATTAGAATATCTTTCTAACCATTCTAGTATAATTTCAACATTTACTCTTTCAATTTTCATAAGCATTAGTATTATCGTTTGATATTGCATTACTTCGTCTTCCATTTCTAATTGTCTCATTTTTAATTGGAATACTAACATTGCGTTTGGTGCCATATATCCACCTAATGCACAGATTAATGCTATTAATATTTCAAACCATTTAAGTGATTCATCACTTATTGTTTGTAGTTTAGTGTATATACGGTTTGTTGCAGTATCTAATTCTTCATCTAATGCATTTTTATAATATTTTGAGTATTTTATTTCTTTTTTTATGATTTTTTTTGCTTCTTCTTCGTTAGATGTATTTACTTTTCCTTTTAATTTGTCTAGGAAATAATTATCTTGTTCTGTTACTTTTTCTGCTTTTACAGCATCACGCTCATCTAAATCGCCCATAATGTTTACGGTGGTTGCTGCTGTTATGTCTGTATATACATAGTCTATTGCTGTTTTATGTAATTGGTTTACTAACCACATTGATACAACAAATGCTAATAAACATATTGTTATTTTATTTATGAAAAAGTCTTCCATCTTTGCTTTTGATGCAGCATCTTTTAGTTTTTTACTTAGACTTCTATATTCTTTTGAGCCTTGTTTTGGTATAAATAAGTTTACAATTTTTTTTACAATAGGGTTTTTGTATAATTTTTCTTGCCACGGATTTTGTGAATTTGTAACATTTGATTTTGTTGTGTCTTTAATGTTTCTGATTAAATAGAATGATATTACTGTTAGTAATAATACTATTATCATTACAATTAGTCCACCTTTACCATTGTAAAAACTGTTTGTAAAACTGAAATTTGAGATTGACCAGTTTTTTAATGGTTCTATTAGTACTATTGGTACTGCTGCTATGAATGATAAACTTTGAAATACATAGTCTAGTTTATCTCTTTTTAGTATTTCTAGTTGCATTTCTTTTGTGATGTTGTTTAAGTTTTTTAAATATAATGATGCTCCGTTTTCTTTTCTATCTCCAAATTCTTTTGTTAGGTATGATACTCCTGCAAATTCTTTTAAGTAACTATTTGGTGCTATATCATAATATTTTTCTAGTTCGCTTTCTGGGTCGTCTGATATTAGTATTTCATATATTTTATCTGCTTGACGTGATACTGCTTTTTCTTCGTCTAATGATACTTGGTATATTGCTTCTTCTACCATATTACATTCATTATATGCGTGTCTTATTTCTGAGAAGAAGTCTACTTGTTCTTTTAATAGGTTGTTATCTAGTTTGTCTACACTTGCGTCTACTAGTGTTTCTACTATAAATAGTTCTATCATTAATAGCATTATTAGTAATAGCATATTACTTGCTGCTACCATAATTACTACTATTGTTAATACTAGTACTATTGCTAGTGCTTTTGTCATAACTTTTGATGCGTTTCTTCTGGTGTTATACTCGTCTTCTATGTTTATTAGTTCTATTCTTCTTCTGATTTTTCTTAAATATCTTTTTATGAATGGTATTTTTGTGTATGTTATGTATAGTTTTTGGTATAGGATGTCGAATGAAAAATTGCTTACTTTTGTTCCTGCTCTTAACTGTCTTTCGTATTTTCTATCTGCTCCGTTTAATTTTTTATTTATTATGTAGTATGCAAATATGATGATTGCAAATAGACCTATTGAGCCAAATATAAGATATTTTAAAAATTCTGATGACATTAGATAACACCTCCTTTTTCATTTGAATTATTACTACTATAATATTTATAATATTTCTGCTCAACTACTAAATAAATTATAGAAAATCTTAATGCTTTATTATTAAAGTAAGAACCCTCCGGCACTTCGTGCCACCTCCCTTAAATAAGGGAGGCAAGAATATCGTGGCTTGTAGCCATATGTACTTCGAAGAACTTGCTTAATCTTGACCCCTTTAACAAAGGGGCTGTCAACTAAGTTGACTGGGGGTTCTTTAATCTAATTCGTTATTTTTAATTTACTATAATTTAACTTTCTTTTGGTTTTCTGCCTCGTTTTGCTGTTACGGGTTTACTTGTTTCATTTTGAAGATTTTTTAGTTTTTCTTCTGCTATTTCTTGTTCTCTGTCTCTTACTTTATATCCCCAGTTATCTTCTAAGAATTTGTCAAATGCTTCTACATCTGATTCGTCCATATTGTTTCTCATTTCTCTAATGTTTGCATCTGATATTCTATTTGTTAATACGTATTTGTCGTTTATGTGTTCCATTATATTTACATATCTGTATTTTTCTCTGTCTGTTACTTTTGTGAAATAGTTTGTTGCATTATCGAAAAATTTATCAAATTTTCCTTCTAATGTTTTTTCTTTTCTATGGT
>CANOPV010000205.1 GCA_947568605.1 uncultured Clostridium sp. | reverse complement strand
CAGCCGTGGAGAACCTAATTTTTAAAAAAATGCTATAAAAAATAGGTTGTGTAGACACATAATAAAAAATGTTTAAAAAAATAATAATTAAAATACTGACTTAACTACGTTTTAAGGGATATTAATTCATTGCTCTAAAAAGAACAATGAACAAATACCCCTTTTATTAGTTCTAATTGTTCATTTTATTTACCTGTTGCTGTAACTATTCCTGAGCTTTGTGCTACAATTGCATAAGTGTCATTTCCTGTTATACTATAAAATACATTTATAAACATTTGTGCAATTGTTGTGTTTGTGTTTTTTACACTTACATTTATATTGTCTCCCTCTTTTAATAACATATATCCATTATTTTCTAAATTATCTTGGACTTGCGTAGTATATATACTATATGTTATATTTTCTCCTACTTTGTCAGAAGATACTTGTGCTGTTTTCTTTCCTGGGTTTTCGTCTAATACATCTATTGAGATTTGTACATCATAACTATTTCCTGTTGAATATAGTACTGTTATAAATTCATCTAATCTATCTTCTGTTAATTTTCCACTTGTTCTTACGTCTATTACAAAATCTTCTGTTGCAGTTTGTACCGCTAATTGTGATACGTCATCTGTTCTTTGCGACATTGACATTAACGGAAATATAAATAATAAGACTGCTGCTAATACAATCGCTATAATTGTAACAAAAGTATTTTCCATATCTCTCCTCCTAAATTTTTATTTTATTTATTGCATAACATATATTATTTCTAGTTTTTTTGTTGTTGATGTTACTACTACACTGTCTCCTGATAATTCGTCTTTTTCTATTCCACTGTTATTTGAGACAAATAAATATTTTTCTTCGAATGTATCTTTTTTATATTTATCTAATAAATTTAAGCCTTCGTGGACTCCTGAAGCGTATCCTGCTTCATCTCCGCCGAAATCTGCATTTAGTCTTGTTGCAATTTTTCCTTCCTCCCCTAACCAAGGTGTACCATATTTAATTTGAGTGTTTCCACTTCCGCCATTTCCATTACTTCCACGTGTTTTATCCAAAGCATATATTTCTTTCCAAAGTTCTGCTAAATCCCTATAATCTCTATAATGGCTTTCAAATCCACTTTGAAGATTAGCAGCAATTGCTAAATTTCTTAAATAATCATAATGGTCTTTACAAGCATCTTTTTTTGTTGATGTACTTTTATTTGCTTCTTTTAAATATGTAGGCCAGTTATTTACAATACTTTCTGTTGCTTCATCAAATCTTGCAATTATTTCTCCATTTTTATTAAATATTGTAACTCCATAGTGTTCTTTTATATACCTATATACTGTTGGCATTATTGTTTCCAATGTTACTGTTCTATTAATATTTTCGTCTCTAGCAGTTGTGAATGTTATACCTTCTAAATCGTCATCAGAGTAATATTTTGTGTCATCATACGAATATAGTATTGCATCTGATGTTGATTTTGCTTGTGATATTAATGAGAATATTACTGAAAGTGCTATAACAAATATTAATACTGATGCTGCCATTACTAATGCTTCTGAAATATTTTCTTCCATAGTTTTATTTTCCTTTTATTAACTTTATGGTTATGGGTTTGTAGATGGTGTAGTAATAGTTATAGTTTCTATAACTCCTGATGCTCCTGGTGTTGTGGTAATATTATATTTTTTACTATTTCCAATAGTATTTTTTGCTTTATATGATACTGTTCCATCATTACTTGTTGTTTCTTCCCAAAGACTTGTATCTCCTGCTAAATGTACTTGTTGCCCTGGATTTGAAGTATTACTTGCAGAAACTGTTTTTATTAATTGTTTTACTTGTGTTCCTGTTTTTGTTCCCTCATATATATCAAATTTTCCATTGAATTGTTGTATAGAAACTTCATCTAATGCTTGTCCTCCTTGTCCTACAACATCTGAACCTTGGCTTACAATATAAACTCCTAATGATATTAAAATAATAGCAATTAAAATTGCTGCTGCTAGTAATAGTGCTTTTGATGCGTTTTCCATAAATATTCCTCCTTTTAACTTTTGTATATTTATATTTTAAATTAGATTTTCTAAATCTAAATTTTAAAAACTATTTAATTTTCTAATTGTGTAAATATTATTTTGCTTATTTTGCCATTTGAATGATATTGAAGATTACTACATTTAAAGTAAATTAAGTTAAATTCTGAACTTAAAAATTTTTCTATTCCTAATTTACTTATTTGCTCCATTTTATAGGTTGTTATTTCTCCTTTATTTATCATTTCTAATTCTATTATTATGCTGTTTTTGCTGTCTTCTATATAATATCCTTTTTCGTCTTTTGGAATTTTGTTTCTTTCGTTTGTGTCTATTGCTTTATTTATTACAGTTGCTATATCTGTTCCAAAGATTTGTGTTGTAGTATATTTTTCAAATTCTGAATTGTATTTTATGATTTCTTTTTTTTTGTTCTCAATACTTACTACTTGATAATATATAAATATTAATACAATTATAGCAATAATAATTAATAAGATTATACTTTTTTTCTTCAGTTTTCTCCTTTTTATATTATACTATTAAATCTAACATTATGCAAGATTTTTTTACATATTTTTTTTTGCTAATTTTTGTTAGTTTTTTTATTTATTTCTTCTTGATAATCTGGTAAAAATTTAAAACTTATATATTCTATTCTTCCTGTTTCTGGATTTATATAATCGTCTACATATTGAAAACAATTATAGTATTTTTTGTATTTCTTTTTAGTATTTGAATCTTCAATATATTCATATTGAAATTGTCCTTCTTTTTCAACAGCATTTCCATATATGCTATATAAATATATACCATCTAGTAAGTCGTTAATAAATTTATC
>CANOPV010000204.1 GCA_947568605.1 uncultured Clostridium sp. | reverse complement strand
CATTCACCAAAAGTATTAATATTAGATGAACCAACAAATGGACTAGACCCTGTTGGAATTAAAAGTTTAAGAAACATACTAAAAAATATTGCAAAAGAAGAAAAAACAGCAATATTTGTATCTTCACATATAATTGGAGAAATGCAAGCAATGTGTGATAAAATTGCAATGATAAAAGAAGGAAAAATAATAAAAATTTCAGATATAGATACACTTCTTAAACATTCAGAAAATGACAAAGTAGAATGCGTTGTAAAAGCAAAACAATTAGATAAAGCATTCAAATTAATAAAAGACGAATTAACAGACGAAGTAAAAAAAGATGATAAAGAAATTACATTTAAAATAAATAAAGAAGATATATCAAAAATTACAAAACTATTAGTATCAAACGATGTAGATGTTGAATCAATAACAGAAAAAGAAACAACATTAGAAGACATATTCTTTGATACAACAGGGAAGGAGTAGAAGTTATGAAATTTTTAAAATTATGTCAAAATGAACTTATAAAAACAATGAAGAAAAATTCTACAAAATTAATGATAATATTAACAATAGTAGCAATATTAGGTGCATTAGGATTTGCTTCATTAATTAAATTTTTAAATAAAGTAACAGAAGAAAGTATAATGTATATTTCAAATGCTGATACAAGAATAGATGATTTAAAAAGTCAACTAGCACACGACACAACACTTTCAGAACAATCAAAAGGATACATACAAGCAGAAATAGATATGTACCAATTAGCAAAAGACAATAATATAGATATGAATAACTATTATGGATATTGGAAAAGAAGTGTATTATATAGTATAGAAGGTAAAAAGCAAGGTTTAGTAGATTTAAAAATACAAGGAGCAAATCAAACACAAATAAATAAAATACAATCAGAAATAAATAAATTAACTGAAATATTATCTAATGATGATTATTCAGAATACATAGAATTACAAAAACAAGATTTAAAACAAAGTTTAGAAAATAAAGAAATAACACAAAAACAATATGATATAGAAATAGAAGTATTAGATTTAACTAAAAAATATGAAATAAATAAAAATGGAACATTAGAAGATAACTGGAAAAATACAGTATTAAATGAAATTAAAGTATTAAAACAAAACTTATTAAATGGAATAGATTCTAATACAGGAAAAGTTTTAACAGTCGAAAAACAACAAAAACAACAAGATGCAATAACACTTGATTTATACAGATTAGAAAATAATATACCAACAATAGATTCAATGACAGATTATAGAACAATATATGATTATATGGCAATTGCATTTTCATCAATATTTTTAGCAATTATGATGATTATGATAACAGGTTCTAGTATATCAACAGAAATATCAAAAGGAACAATAAAATTTTGGGCAATAACACCAAATAAAAGATGGAAAATAATGTTATCTAAGATAGTATCAGCAGTAATTATATTATTAATAATGACATTAATTATATCAGTTTTAAGTGATATAATAGGAATGATAGTATATAGAGATAATCCACCACAAGACTATTTATATGTAAAAGATGGAGCAGTACATTCAATAAATCATAATCTATATACAATATTATATAGTTTAGTAAACAACATAGATATATTAATGTTTATGCTATTTGCACTAATGTTATCAACAGTAACAAGAAGTACAGCGACATCAGTAGGAATTAGTATTGCAACTTATGTTGGAAGTGGAACAGTAATGTCAATAATAAATGCATTTGTAAAAATGGATTTTATAAAATTTATTCCATTTAACAATTTAGGCTTAGTAGATAAAGTATTTCCAAATTCAATATCATTTATGATGATGGAAACTGCATCTACAATGTTAAATCAAGTAACAGTAGGATTTTCATTAACAGTGCTTGCAGTATGTGCAGTATTAATGTTAGTAACAATGTTCGACAGTTTCAACAAAAGAGACATAATATAAAATTGGAGGAATAAATGCAAAAGAAAACTGTAATTATAAAACAAAATAAAGGAATAGCATTAATTACATTAGTAGTAGCAATATTAATGATGATAATAATATCTAGTGTAATTATATATAATTCTACTAGTAGTTTCAAAATACAAAACTTAAACAATATGTATAATGATATACGTTTATTAAATGAGCAAATATTTATATATTACAGTAAAAATAAAGAACTACCTACATTAAATTTTAAATATACTCCTGAAATAAATGAAGAAATATTAGGAGATTATAATTCAGAGAAATTTCAAATTATAGATATAGATAAAATAGACAAAAATATACAATCAAATTTGAAATTTGGAAGAGATTATTATAATAAAAACTATATAGGAAAAGACATATATATTATAAATATTGTAACACATCAAATATTTTATGTAGAGGGAATAAAAATAGATAATATAACTTATTATACAATACCAGGAGAAAATCAATATGTAAAAATTGATGTAGAAAATACTTTTAGTAATCCGCCTGAATTAGAAGAAAATTTAAAACCAATAATATATGATGAAAATTTAGTAAATAAAATTAAAGAAACTACTATTTACGATAAAAACTGGTATGACTATGAAAATAAAGAAAACTTATCAAATTGGGCAAGAACACAAAAAGAAAATAGTAATGAAATATATATGTGGGTTCCAAGATATTCATATAATAAAACATCAAATGAAATAGTATTTTTAAAAGGAAAAACAAATAACCCAATACAAGAAGGAAAAGACATTTCAGGAGAAAAGTGGGAAATTCCAGATGTATTTACAAACAAAGAAAAAGAAGAATTAACAGGTATATGGATAACACAAGGAAACAATTATAAAACAATAAATAATAAACTAGATTTAATAAATGCAATAT
>CANOPV010000203.1 GCA_947568605.1 uncultured Clostridium sp. | reverse complement strand
ATTGTATTTTGAAAAATGTAGTGGCAATTTTAATTGCCCGCGTGGAGAAAACAAATTTGTTTTAGAAAGGATTTGAAAAAATGCAATATTATCTTAAAGAAATTGATGAAGTGCTAAAAGAAGTAAAATCAAGTAAACAAGGACTTACTTCTGATGAAGCAATAAAGCGTCAGCAAAATGAAGGCAAGAACAAATTAAAAGAAAAGGAAAAAGAAAGTATATTAAAAAAAATAATAAAATCATTATTAGACCCAATGATAATTATGTTATTAGTAGCAGCAGGAATATCAGCAGTTACAGCCATAATACAAAACGAATCATTAACCGATGTATTTATAATACTTTTAGTTGTTGCTATAAACACTATATTAGGACTAATTCAAGAAAGTAAAGCAGAACAAGCCATAGGAGCACTAATGGAAATGACAGCAGCAACATCAAAAGTTCTAAGAAATGGTAAAATAGAAATAATAAAAAGTGAAGACTTAGTTGTAGGAGATGTAATAATACTAGAAGCAGGAGATTCTGTTCCAGCAGACTGTCGTATTTTAGAAAGTTATAGTATGAAAGTAGAAGAATCTGCAATTACAGGCGAATCTATACCAATAACCAAAATTATAGATGTATTAATGTTAAAAGATTCAAAAGAAGAACATATATCACTAGGAGATAGAAAAAATATGCTTTATAGTGGAAGTACAATAGCATTTGGGCGTGGAAAAGCAGTTGTAACAGGAATTGGAATGAATACTGAAATGGGAAAAATTGCAGAAGCACTTGCACAAGTAGAAGAAGAACAAACACCACTTCAAAAGAAAATGGCAGAACTATCAAAAGTGTTAACAAAATTAGTTATTGCAATTAGTATATTTGTATTTATTTTTGGACTTATTAGAGGTGGTTCGTTTAGTGGAAAAATAATATTAGATACATTTTTAATAGCAATAGCACTTGCAGTAGCAGCAATACCAGAAGGCTTACCAACAGTAGTTACAATAGTACTTTCAATAGGTGTTACATCAATGTCTAAGAAAAATGCCTTAGTAAGAAAACTTACAGCAGTAGAAACATTAGGATGTACACAAGTTATATGCTCAGATAAAACAGGAACATTAACCAAAAATCAAATGACAGTTGTAGACACTGTAACATCAGATAAAAATTTATTAGCACAAGCAATGGCATTGTGCTCAGATGCAGAAATTGTAAAAGGAGAAGAAGCAAAAGGAGAACCAACAGAATGTGCATTAGTAAATTATGCAGAAAGTATAGGAATTCATAAATATGAAATACAAAATAAATATCCAAGAATTGCAGAAGCGCCATTTGATTCAGGAAGAAAAATGATGTCTACAATTCACAGTATAGATGATGAAATTATTCAATATACAAAAGGAGCGTGTGAAATACTTTTAAATAAATGTACAGGCTATTTAGAAGATGGAAAAGTAATTCCAATTACAGAAGAAATAAAAAATAAAGTACTTTCTGAAAATAAAAACTTTGCTGATAGAGCACTCAGAGTTTTAGGAGTTGCATATAAAAAATATGATGAAAAGCCAAAAGATTGTGAACCAGATAAAATTGAAAACGATTTAATATTTATAGGATTTGTAGGGATGATAGACCCTTGCAGACCAGAAGTTTATGATGCGATAAAAGAATGTAGAAATGCAGGTATAAGACCTATAATGATTACAGGAGACCATAAAGATACAGCAGTAGCAATAGGAAAAGATTTAGGAATTATTACAGATGAAGAAGAAGCAATGACAGGTGCAGAATTAGAAAAAATTTCAGATAAAGAATTAATTGAAATTGTAAAAAGATGTTCAATATTTGCACGTGTACAACCAGAACATAAAACAAGAATAGTAAAAGCATTAAAAGCACAAAATTTAGTTACTGCTATGACAGGAGATGGGGTAAATGATGCACCATCAATAAAAGAAGCGGATATTGGAATAAGTATGGGAATCACGGGAACAGATGTAACAAAAGGTGCATCAGATATGGTACTTGCAGATGACAATTTTGCAACAATAGTAAATGCAGTAGAAGAAGGTAGAAAAATATATGATAATATAAGAAAAGTTTTACAATTTCAACTTTCAACTAATATGGCAGAAGTAGTAGCAGTATTTGCATCATCAGTAATGGGAATAACAATTTTAACACCTGCAAACTTATTATGGGTAAATATGGTTACAGATAGTACACCAGGTCTTGCATTGGGTATGGAAAAAGCAGAAGGAAATGTAATGAAAAGAAAGCCAAGAAATTCTTCTGAAAGTGTATTTTCAGGTGGAGCAGGAGTAGATATGATAATACAAGGACTATTTATGGCAGTACTTATAATTATATCATTTTTTATAGGGCAGTATATAGAATTAGGACACTGGGGAATATTTAATTCAGTAGATGGAATGTCAATGGCGTTTCTTACGACAAACTTTGTAGAATTATTTCACGCAGTAAGTATGCGTTCACAAAGAGGATCAATATTTAGAATGAAAACATTTAATTGGTGGCTATTAGGTTCAGTTATTTTAACAACAATTTTAACATTAGGAGTAGTATATATACCATTTTTAGCAAACTTATTCAATCTAGCAAGTATTAGTTTAACAGAATTTGCAATAGCATTCGGTTTAGCATTTTTAGTTATACCAGTTTTAGAAATAGTAAAATTCTTTCAAAGAAGAATCAAAAGAGCATAATTAAAAATATTATATTAATATATGAAAGACGCTTTAAAAAGTGTCTTTTTTATATAATAGGAATTTTCTACTACAATTCTTTGTTAAAATTATTTTTTTAATAAAATTAAATATTCAATTCTTCGCTAAAATATTTAAAAATATGCTT
>CANOPV010000202.1 GCA_947568605.1 uncultured Clostridium sp. | reverse complement strand
GTTTGATTCTTTTACCAAACCAGCTATTGCTCCTGCTACTGAGTTTGGATTTGATTTTGATGAGATTTTTAAAACTTCCATTGTTTTTCCTCCTAAATTTTATTTTTTTGTTTCAATTATTAACAATTATATTTATAATACATTTTTATAAAAATGTCTAGTACTTTTTGGAAATTTTAGGAAATTTTTATCTTTCTAAATCTACATTTTTCGGCATTTTTTAAAAATTGACTCTTTCAATATTATCTATTCGACTTTTCTCATCATTTATTTCAAAAATACAAGCATTAAAACTTGATTCTCCTTCTGCTATTTTGTATCTTTCTGGAAGAGTTGTTAAAAATCGTTTTAATGAAGCATTAATATCCATTCCTATTACAGATTCTTTTGGTCCTGTCATTCCAATATCTGTAATATATGCTGTTCCTTTTGGTAAAATTCTTTCATCTGCTGTTTGTATATGAGTATGTGTTCCAAATAAAACATTAATTCTTCCGTCTAAATAATATCCCATTGCTATTTTTTCTGCTGTTGCTTCTGCGTGAAAATCTACAATAATATAATTAACTTTATCTTTTATTTTACTTAAAATATAATCTGCTTCTAAAAATGGATTTTCTGTTAAAATATTAATATCTGTTCTTCCTATTAAACTAATAACTGCTATTTTTTTATTGTTGCAATTATATATACCATATCCGTGCCCTTGCACTCCTTTTGGGTAATTTGCTGGTCTTATTAATTTTTCATTTTCTATGAAACTAAATACGTCTTTTTTAGCCCAAGTATGATTTCCTAATGTAACAACATCTGCTCCCGCATCTATAATAGAATTAAAGTCTTTTTGGGTAATTCCCATTCCTCCTGCAACATTTTCACCATTTACAATAACAAAATCTATATTTTTTTCTTTTTTTAAATTAGGTAATATTTCGTTTAATTTCTTTAATCCTGCTGAACCTACTATATCTCCTACTGCTAAAATTTTCATATTTAATATCATTCCTTCCTTTTATTTATATAATACTATAAATTTAAAACTAAATCAACAAAAGTAAATAAAAAAACACACCTACTGTGTGTTTTTTTATTTATTTTGCATATTCTATTGCTCTTGCTTCTCTTATTACATTTACTTTTATTTGTCCTGGATAGTCCATTTCGCTTTCTACTCGTTTTGCAATATCTCTTGCCATAACTGTCATTTGTGCTTCTGTTACTTTTTCTGGCTTTACTATTATTCTTACTTCTCTACCTGCTTGTATTGCATAAGATTTATCAACTCCATCAAATGAGTTTGCAATTTCTTCTAATTGTTCTAATCTTTTGATATATGCTTCTAGTGTTTCTCTTCTTGCTCCTGGTCTTGAAGCGGATATTGCATCTGCTGCTTGTACTAATACTGCTTCTAATGTTTTTGGCTCTACATCTCCGTGATGTGCTTCTACTGCATTTATTACTAATTCATTTTCTTTGTATTTTTTTAATATATCAACTCCAATTTCAATGTGAGTTCCTTCCATATCGTGATCTAAGGCTTTTCCTATATCGTGTAATAATCCTGCTCTTCTTGCTCTTTTAGAGTCTAATCCTAATTCTTCTGCCATTATTCTTGCTAAATTTGATACTTCTATTGAATGGTTTAATACATTTTGTCCATAACTTGTCCTGTATTTTAATTTTCCTATTAATTTTATAAGTTCTGGATTAAGTCCTATTACTCCTGTTTCTAATGTTGCTCTTTCTCCTTCTGATTTTATCACTGCTGCCACTTCTTCTTTTGCTTTTTCGACCATTTCTTCAATTTTAGCAGGATGTATTCTTCCATCTTCTATTAGTTTTTCTAATGTGATTTTTGCAACTTCTCTTCTTAATGGGTCAAATCCTGATATTATAACTGCCTCTGGTGTATCATCTATTATTAAGTCAATTCCTGTTAGGGTTTCTATTGCCTTTATATTACGTCCTTCTCTTCCTATTATTCTACCTTTCATATCATCATTTGGAAGTGAAACTAATGAAACAGTAGTTTCTGATGTATGGTCAGCAGCACATTTTTGTATGGCATAACTTAAAATTTCCTTAGCATTTTTATTTGAATCTTCTTTTGCTTTTGCTTCTAATTCTTTAATAATCATTGCTTTTTCGTTTGTTATCTGTTTTTCTACTTCATTTAAAAGTACTTTTTTTGCTTCTTCAACAGATAAACCTGAAATTCTTTGTAATTCTGCCATTTCTTTGTTAAATACTTCTTGTAAATCTTTTTTTCTTTGTTCAATGTCTTGAAATTTATGCTCAATTTCTTTTTCTTTTCTTTCAAAATTTTCAGAACGTCTTTCTAAGTTTTCTTCTTTTTGCATAATTCTTTTTTCTTGTAATTGAACTTCGCCTCTTCTTTCTCTAATTTCTTTGTCTAATTCATTTCTTGATTTCATTATTTCTTCTTTTGCTTTAATAATTTCTTCTTTTTTTATGTTCTCTGCTTCTTTTTTAGCATTTTCTAACATTCTATTTGCTTCCATTTCTGCACCAGCAATTTTAGACTCAGCAATTTTCTTCCTAATAATAACTCCCACAGGAATAAAAATTACTGCTGAAATTAGAATAGTGGCGATAATAATCAATATGTCCATAATATCTACCTCTCTTCTATTAAATTTTCAATGTTCGATAATATATATAACTATTTTTTTAGAATATATTTTAACTTACTATTATATTTTATATTTATTATTGCAACCTGTCAAGTACTTTTTTAATAAATTATTTTTATTTTTTTTGCAAATTTTGTTTTATTTTTTAGAAATATGTGATAAAATAATTAAAATTAAAAAACTTTGGAGGTATATTATGGAGTTTAAAAAATGTGAACGT
>CANOPV010000201.1 GCA_947568605.1 uncultured Clostridium sp. | reverse complement strand
AATCGCTACTTAGAAGTTGTCGCACGCAAAAGCAATTTTTAAATACATTTTAGCTCGAATTTCATTAAATAAAATTAAAAAAAATAATCATTTAACTCGAATTGTCCTAAAAATGTAAAATAAAAGATGTAGGGGCGCACAGTGTGCGTCCGCACTTCGAAGGCCAGACCCTAATAAATGTAGGGTCTATTTTAATTGCCAGCATTAAATGAAATTTAATAAAAATATTGTGGCAAGGGGTACCGTGCCATTTTTTTCTAATATTTATAAATATTTACAAATGTAGGAAAAGGGAACACCGTGCCTTTTTGTGTTTAAATATTAAAAAAATGTTAATATTATTAATATAAATGGTTGATATTTTTATTAAAATGTAATATAATTGTAACACTAATGAAATAAAAATGTAATATATTAAAGAGAGGAAGAAAAGTGATGTTTGGATTTGGACAAGATATAGGTATAGATTTGGGTACAGCAACTGTAATAGCGTACGTGAAAGGAAAAGGAATAGTATTAAGAGAACCATCTGTTGTAGCAGTAGACAATAATACAGGAGAAGTTTTAGCAGTAGGGCAAGAAGCAAGAAAAATGTTGGGGAGAACACCAGGAAATATAGTAGCAACAAGACCTTTAAAAGATGGAGTAATATCAAATTATACAGTTACAGAAAAAATGTTAAAAAATTTTATTCATAAAATATGTGGGAGAACTATATTTTCACCTAGAATTATGATATGTATACCATCACAAGTAACAGAAGTAGAAAAAAGAGCAGTAATAGATGCAGCATCACAAGCAGGAGCAAGAAAAGTATTTTTAATAGAAGAACCAATAGCAGCAGCCATTGGAGCAGGAATAGACATTTCAAAACCTTGTGGAAATATGATTGTTGATATAGGTGGAGGAACAACAGATGTAGCAGTAATTTCATTAGGTGGCTCAGTAGTTAGCACATCTTTAAAAGTCGCAGGAGATAAATTTGATGAAGCAATTATAAAATATATAAAGAAAAAGCACAATATAATAATAGGAGAAAGAACAGCAGAAGACTTAAAAATCAATATAGGTTGTGTATATCCAAAAATACAAGATTCAAATATGGAAATTAGAGGAAGAGATTTAAGTACAGGCTTACCAAAAACAATAGAGATATATTCAAGTGAAATGCTAGAAGCATTAATTGAACCAGCAATGATGATAGTAGATGCAGTGCATTCAGTTTTAGAAAAAACACCACCAGAACTTGCAGCAGATATTAGTGATAAAGGAATATATATGACAGGTGGAGGATGTCTAGTAGATGGTTTAGATAGGCTATTACAAGAAAAAACAGGAATAAATGTTATGATAGCACAAGATACAGTATCTTGTGTAGCATTAGGAACAGGAAAAGCACTGGAAAATTTAGACACATTAGAACACATAAAAAAGTAATATAAAAAACATTAAAGGCAGTAATAATATGGAAAACAAAGAAAATAATAAGAAAAAGACCGTTGCTCTATTTACATTGCGGTTGCAAAGTTAACCAATACGAAACAAATGCAATGATACAAAAATTTATAGAAAATGGATATGAAATAGTAGACTTTGAAAAAAAAGCAGACATATATGTAATAAATACGTGTACAGTTACAAATATGTCTGATAGAAAATCAAGACAAATGCTAAGAAGAGTAAAAAAAGTAAATCCAAGTGCTATATTAATTGTTGTTGGATGTTATGTACAAGTGGGAAAAGAAGAATTAGAAAAAATTAATGATATTGATATAATTCTAGGAAATAATGAAAAAAATAATATTGTAGAATATGTAAAAAATTATAATAAGAAGAAAATAGAAATAACAGATGTAATGCAACAAAAAGAATTTATAGACTTTGGTAGAGTAGAATATACAAATAAAACAAGAGCAACAATTAAAATACAAGACCGGTTGTGATAGATTTTGTACATATTGTATAGTACCTTATGCAAGGGGAAGAGTAAGAAGTAGAAGGTTAAATAGTATAGTAGAAGAGGTAGAAAAAATTGCGAAAAGAGGAATAAAAGAAGTAATTGTTACAGGAATACATATTGCCTCTTATGGAAAAGACTTTAATTATAAAATTACCTTGATAGATGTATTAGAAAAAATTAATGAAATAAATGGTATTGAAAGAATACGAATAGGCTCATTAGAACCAACAATTATGAATAAAGAATTTCTTGAAAGATTAAAAAAATTAGATAAAATATGTAATCATTTCCATCTATCATTACAAAGTGGATGCACTAGTGTTTTAAAAAGAATGAATAGAAAATATACTGCTGATGAATTTAAAAATAGTGTAAATTTATTAAGAAAATATTATCCTAGTGCAATGCTTACATCAGATATAATTGTAGGATTTCCGGGAGAAAGTGAAGACGAATTTTTAGAAACATATAAATTTTTAGAAGATATAAAATTTTATAGAATGCACATATTTAAGTATTCTCAAAGAAATGGAACAAAGGCCGCAATTATGCCAAATCAAATTGATGGAAATATTAAAGAAAAAAGAAGTAATAAACTAATAGATTTATCTAATAAGATACAAAATGAATATAATAAACAATATTTAGGAAAAAAAATTGAAGTATTATTTGAAGAAAGAGAAAATAAATATATAAAAGGACATACAAATAATTTTATAATTGTAAAAGTTAATACTGATAAGAACATAGAGAATCATTTAGAAAATGTCAAAATAATTGGAATAGATGAAAATGACTTAATAGGAGAATTATAAATGTAATAGTTTTGTAACATTTTTGTAATAAATATTTAATAAATAATTTTTAAAATTCTATTGATAAATATAACTTTTTGTAGTATAAATAATATAAACATATTA
>CANOPV010000200.1 GCA_947568605.1 uncultured Clostridium sp. | reverse complement strand
CTAAAATGGTTGTTATTGTTGGAGAATAGGTACTAGGTCTTCCTATTCCCTTTTCTTCTAATGCTTTTACTAGGCTTGCTTCTGTATATCTTGGTGGTGGCTCTGTAAAACTTTGCTTTGGTTCTAATTTTTCTTTTTTCAATTCTTGTTGTTCTATTAATTCTGGTATTTGTATATTTTCATCTTCTTTTTCATTTTCTAGTGTTTCTACATATACTGCCATAAATCCTTTAAATTTTAATGTTTGACCATTTGCTTTAAAATTATATTTATTTGCTTTGATGTCTACTGATACTGTATCAAATACTGCTTGTGCCATTTGACTTGCTATAAATCTATTATATATTAGATTATATAATTTATATTGGTCAGGTGTTAATGAATTTTTTATTTTTTCTGGTGTTAATTCTACATAAGTAGGTCTTATTGCTTCGTGTGCGTCTTGTGCATCACTTTTAGTTTTATAATATCTATTTTCATAATAAGATTCTCCATATTTGTTTAATATATGATTTTTCGCTGCTGACCTTGCTACTTCTGAGATTCTTGTTGAATCTGTTCTCATATATGTTATTAATCCTATTGTTCCTTTTTCTTGAATTTTTACTCCTTCATATAGTCCTTGTGCTACTGACATTGTTTTCTTTAATGTGAATTTTAATTTTCTTGATGCTTCTTGTTGCATTGTACTTGTTGTAAATGGTGGTGCTGGCGTTCTTTTCTTTTGACCTTTTTTTATTTCATCTACAAGAAATTTTGCATTTTTTAAGTCTTCTAATATATTATCCATTTCTTGTTTTGAATGTATTTCTATTTTTTTATTTTCTTTTCCATATAGTTTACAAATAAAGTCTTTTTTACTTTTTTCGTCTAATAATGTTGCATATAAATTCCAATATTCTTCTGGTATGAATTTTTCAATTTCTTCTTCTCTATCAACTATCATTTTGACTGCTACTGATTGTACTCTTCCGGCTGACAACCCTCTTCTTACTTTTTTCCAAAGTACAGGACTTATTTTGTATCCTACAATTCTATCTAATACTCTTCGTGCTTGTTGTGCATCTACTAAGTTTATATCTATTTGTCTTGGATTTTTTACTGCTTCTTGAACAGCATCTTTTGTTATTTCATTAAATGTAATTCTACATATATTATTTTGTGGTATTCCTAATATATAGGCTAAGTGCCAGGCAATTGCTTCTCCTTCACGGTCAGGGTCAGTCGCAAGATATACTTTTTTTGCATCTTTTGCATCTTTTTTTAATGATTTTATTAAATCTCCTTTTCCTCTAATATTAATATATTCTGGTTCAAAATTTTTTTCGCAATCTACACCTAACTTAGATTTTGGTAAGTCTCTAATATGTCCCATTGATGCTATTACTTTTGTACTTCCACCTAAGAATTTTTTTATTGTATTTGCTTTTGCTGGTGATTCTACAATTATTAATTTATCGGCCATTGTATTCTCCTTTTTTTATTTTATAAGAAATCTCATTTCTATAAATACCTATTAAGTATTATTTTCTTATATCTCTATTTAAGTATTCTAGCCTAAAATTTTAAATTTTGCAATAGATTTTTTAATTTTTATTTAAACTATATAAATAATCTTCGATAACATCTTCTGCACAAATTGGTGTTACTTCGTTTTGTTTAAATATTTCTAGTATTTCATTTATTTCTGATTCTTTGTTACTTATTTCATACATTTCATTACATTCTACTTTTGTTTCTTCATCTTTATATTCTGTTTTTACAATTTCTATCCCATATTTTTTTGTGCTTTTATCTTCTAATAATTTTTCCGTTTTATAATAGTCTATTTTTATTTGATGATATATTCCATTTTGTCTTAAATTTTCTTGTTCCATAAAAATCCCATCATAAAATTTCTTATTCACTTTTGACACTCCTTTCTTGCACGGGAATGTCTATTACTATACACTATAATATATGTTATATGCAAGTGTTTTTCGTCGCATAAATTGACAGATTTTTGCTTTGTTTTACATAATATGATATTATTTGATATTTTTCTACTGATTTTTTTGTTGTTGAAATGAAAAAATAATATTGGTGTAATATTATTGTAATAAAATTTTAAAAAAAGAACAAATGGCACAGCGGTATCTCGGTCTCACAGGTATTCCCACAAGCGATGCCCCCTACATTACTCTACTACAAAAAAAAAGATGACCACAGTCATCTTTTTTTCTTTATTATTCTGCTGATTCTGTTTCAGCATCTGGAGAATTGTAAGCATCTAAAATAGCGCTTTGAATTTTCTCTCTTGTTTCTGGATTGATTGGATGAGCTATATCTTTGAATTCTCCGTTTGGAGTTTTTCTACTTGGCATAGCTATAAATAATCCATTTTGACTTTCGATAACTTTGATATCGTGAATTACGAATTCATTATCGAATGTTACAGAAGCAACAGCTTTCATTCTGTTTTCTGAGTTTACTTTTCTTAAACGTACGTCTGTTATTTGCATATAAGTGCACCGCCTTCCAAAGTTTTAATTATTTTGTACATCTTATTCTTATGTACAACTATATTATTCAACAAAAATATGTTTTTTCCTTCTTAATTTTACAAATTCATAAATTTTTATTAAAATTTATTTTTAATATTAATTTATGTAGAATATAATACAGTAATTAATTGAATTTATTTGTTAATTTCTTTAATGTAGTATTATTGTAATATTTTCAGTATTAAAT
The DNA here is from genome assembly GCA_947568605.1 of uncultured Clostridium sp. Taxonomy (GTDB): domain Bacteria; phylum Bacillota; class Clostridia; order TANB77; family CAG-508; genus CANRES01. The sequence continues at coordinate 151 of CANOPV010000200.1, read as the reverse complement.
CTCTTCTACATACATTTTATCTAATACTGTTACTATTGTGTATTTTCTTAAATCTCTTATTTGTGATATTTCTTCTAGTTTTTCATATTCTTGTAATTGTTCTTTTGCTTCTTTCTGTTTTTCTTTTAGTTTGTTTTCTTCTTCTTTTTTT
>CANOPV010000199.1 GCA_947568605.1 uncultured Clostridium sp. | reverse complement strand
TCCATATTATTCTAGCATATATTATTTTATTTGTCAATATTTCATACTACTAAATACTATAACATCAGTGGGATGATCTAGATTAATTTTATTTATTTCTTTTCTTTAATATAATAAAAAATACAACAGATATTATTAATAAGTATATAGCACAATGTAATAAGTTTATTCCTGCTTGTGGCAGTTCTTCTACTATATTTTCATCTACTGTATTTTCATTTGGTACAAGTCCTTCATCTTCAAATCCATTATTTTCGTCATCTGCATTTGCAGATAAAACATTTATTGTAAATTCATTACTTGCAATTACTGCATTATTATTTGATACATCTACTAGTTGTAATGTTGTTGTATATGTTCCTGCTTGTGGATATGTTACTATAACTGGTGTTTCATTTGTAAATGTACCTTGAACTGGAAAGCCACTAGATGGACCCCAATATCCAATTTGTGCAATGTCAAATTCTGTTCCCGCTGAATCATAAGCAATTATTTTTGGAGTCGCAGGTCCTGATATACTTACTTTTATCAATGCATTTGTATATAATTGACCATCTACTCCCACTAATAATACTTTTGCATTTTTGGGCTCGTTTTCTATTACTTCTCCTTGGTAATTTAATTCAAAATGATATTGATCATTTGTAACTGCATACGATAATGTTGAAATTGATAATATCACTACTAATGCAGTAATTAATGTAAATACCTTTTTCATAAAACCTCCATTTTTTAAATTTTATTTTTTTATATTATATAATATTTATCTAATTTTGATTTTATGATTATTTTACTTTGCTTTAATTAAAATTTTACTAACAATACATTTATATTTAATAATTTATGAAATTTTCAAAAATATTTTCTTAGAGCAAGCGTGAGGCGAAAATTATCTTTTTTAGCATTTTAACGACGCGCAGTTTGGGAGGCGAAGCCGACCAGTAAGGCGTTTAAAATGTTAAAAAATAATTTTAAGCCGAAGAAAGCGTAGCGAAAAATAAATTCATAATTAATTTATTTAATGAAAATAACATTAAATTACTGCCCCAATTATTCCTGCATCATTTTGTAATTTTGCACATACTATTTTTGGAATATCATTATTAAAAGTCACATTTTTTTGTTTTAATTTATTTTTTAATTTCTTTAATAAAACATTTTTATAATAAACAAAACTTCCACCTATACATATTGCTTCTGGCTCAAAAATATTTATTATATTTTCTATTCCTAAGGCTAAATTTTCTATATATTCATCTATTACTTTATTTATTATTTTGCTTATTTTTCTATTTTCTTTTTGATTTTCTATTAATTTTAATAATGTATAACTACTTGTAGTTTTTACTAAATTTAATTTACTTGTTAGTGATTGCTTAAATGCCTTCATTGAGGCATATTGCTCCCAACATCCGCTTTTTCCACAATTACACATTATTCCATCTTTTTCTATAATTGTATGACCTAATTCAAATCCCTCATATCTTTTTGGCTCTAATAATTGATTATTCATAAATATACCACAGCCTATTCCTGTTCCTAAACATAAGTATACAAAGTCATTGTATTTTTTCATACTACCATATTGTTTTTCAGCTATGGTGGCACATTTTGCATCATTTCTTATAGATATTTTTACATTAAAATATTTTTGTAGTTCTTCTACTATATTAAAATCTTCTATTCCTAAATTTGTTGCTTTAATTATAATTCCATTTTTTATTGTTCCTGGTGCTGAAATTCCTATCTTTTCTATTTTTCTTAATGTAATTTTGTTTTCTTTTAATATTTGGTTTATAGATTTTACTATTGTATTTACTAAGAATATTTTTATATTTTTTCTATCTATATTTTTTATATCTTTTTCTTTTTTATTGATAATGTTACCATTATCAATTAACCCAACTGCTATGTGGCTTCCACCAATATCTATTCCTATTTTCATAAAATTTCTCCTTAAAACCCCCAGTCGTGCAAAGCACGACAGCCCCCTTATTAAAGGGGCCAAGATTAAGCAATTTCTTCGAAGCACGGACGAACAATGTTCACCCCTACATTTTTAGGGTCTAGCCTTCGAAGTGCGGACGACACTCGCCTCCCCTATATCTTGCCTCCCTTATTTAAGGGAGGTAGCACAAAGTAGCCGGAGGGTTCTAATTAATATCCATAGGTGTCGAACAAGAATCCACCCATATATACTTCTATACAAGGTACTAATACTACTAATGTTACAAATATTAATGCTGCACCAACTATTGCATAGGTTAATTCTGGTAATACTTTAATAATTTTCTTTAATATATTTTCTATGTCTGCTTCCATAAATTCTAATAACTTATACATCATTTCTGTTAAATCTGTTTGCATTCCTATTTTTAACATTTCTGTTGTCATCGAATTTCCAAAATGTGCTTTTTCAAATGGTTCTAGCCACGAACGACCAATAAGCAAGTTATTTATTGACGATTCAATTATTGATAGCATAACTAAATTTTTACAAACATTTTTACTTACTTCTATTGCATCTTGTATTCTCATTCCATTTTCTAAATTTAATACCATTGCTCTAATAAATCTTGAAAAGTCTAGTGCATATATTAATTTTCCGAAAAATTGGCATTGTATATTTAAAATAATGAAAATCATATTTTCCTTTTGGAGTGTTTATATACCATAATATTGCTCCAATAATTCCTGCAAATATTGGTATTGGTATATACCAATATTTTATTAGATTATCTACTACACCTGAAAACCATATTGTTATTCCTGGCAATTTTGTTGATGTTCCTAATTTATCAAATACGTCTTGTATTATAGGAATTATTACTAATGTACCAACAAATAATAATATAATTATTCCAATCATCATTGCTATATTT
>CANOPV010000198.1 GCA_947568605.1 uncultured Clostridium sp. | reverse complement strand
CAAGAATAATTCTAAATTATCCATAATTATCTCCTTTCTCTTTAAAACTAAATAAATGCTTTTCCATTATATCATAATTTGCAAAGCAATGTCAAAAGTGATATAATGCTTTTAACTTAAAAGAAGAGGAATTTTATGAATGGTATTATAATAGTAAATAAGCCACAAGGCTTTACTTCACAAGATGTTGTATCTAAAATAAAAAAAATATTGAATGAGAAAAAAGCAGGACATACAGGCACTTTAGACCCTTTAGCAACTGGCGTTTTACCAGTGCTTTTGGGTAATTCTACTAAGCTTTCTAAATATTTGATTGAACACGATAAAACTTATGTTGCAAAAATCTATCTAGGACAAAAGACTGAAAGCCGGTGATAGTGAAGGAAAAATTATAGAGGAAAAAAATGTACCTGAACTTTCCGTAAGTAAAGTAGAAAATGTTTTAAATAGTTTTTTAGGAAAACAAATGCAATTACCACCAATGTATTCTGCTATAAAAGTAAATGGTAAAAAGCTATACGAATATGCAAGAAATGGTCAAACAGCTGATATACCTGAAAGAGAGATTGAAGTGTATGCTATTTCCTTAATTAGTTTTGAAAATAATGAAATAGAATTTGAAGTAAAAGTTTCTAAAGGAACATATATAAGAACTTTATGCGAAGATATAGCAAAAGCCTTAGGGACAGTGGGTTTTATGGCAAAATTACAAAGAACTATTGTAGATAGATTTAAAATAGAAGATAGCTATACTTTTGAACAAATAGAAAAAGGAAATTATAAGCTTTGGACTATGGAAGAGATATTTAAAGAGCTTCCAAAATTAGAATTAAATGATAGAAAAAGAGAGCTTTTCTTAAATGGTGTTATGCTAACTTTTGAAGTAGAAGAAGGAGTATATAACATATATTCATCAGGCAAATATATAGGTCTTGGAACAGTTAGGAACAACCTACTTAAGAGAGATATTGTAGAATAGAGGGAATTTTATGTATAAAAGAAATGAAACTAGACCAATTTATGTTGGAAATGTACAAATAGGCGGACAAAATAAAGTAGTAATTCAATCAATGTGTAATACAAAAACTAAAAATGTACAAAAAACCGTAGAACAAATATTGAATTTAGAAAAAGTAGGGTGTGAGATTATAAGGGTTGCTTGTTTAGATATGGAGGATGCAAAGGCAATAAAAGAAATAAAAAAGCAAATACATATACCAATAGTAGCAGACATACATTTTGATTATAAAATAGCAATAGAAGCAATAAATTCAAATGTTGATAAAGTAAGAATAAATCCGGGAAATATTGGTACAGAAGAAAAAGTAAGAATGGTTGTAGATAAATGTAAGGAAAATAATATTCCAATAAGAATAGGAGTAAATGCAGGTTCATTAGAAAAAGATTTATTACAAAAATATGGTGGGAGCCCTACTGCAAAAGCAATGGTTGAAAGTGCTAAAAGACATATAGATATATTAGAGAATTTAGATTTTCATAATTATATTGTTTCTTTAAAGGCTTCAAGTTTAGATTTGTGCATATCTGCTTATGAAGAGGCAAGTAAGAGTTTTGATTGTCCACTACATTTAGGAATAACAGAATCTGGAACAGAATTTAGTGGTACAATAAAATCAAGTATAGGTCTTGGAATTTTGCTAAAACAAGGCATAGGAGATACTTTAAGGGTTTCACTTTCATCAGACCCTATAAATGAAATAAAAGTAGCAAAAGAAATTTTAAAAGATTGCAATTTATATAAAAATACGCCTACATTAATAGCGTGTCCAACTTGTGGAAGAACACAAATAAATTTAATTCCAATAGCAGAGGAAATGGAAAAATTTTTACAAACTATTGAAAGTCCAATAAAAGTGGCTGTAATGGGATGTGCTGTAAATGGTCCAGGAGAAGCAAAAGAAGCAGATATTGGTATAGCAGGTGGAATAAATGAAGGTTTATTATTTAAAAATGGAGAAATAATAAGGAAAATTCCACAAAATGAAATAGTGGATGAATTAAAAAAAGAAATATTACAGATGGTTAATAATTAATAACAAAAATTTAATATTTATTAAACATTTAGTTCAAAATAAAATTCTACTCCATTTTCTTTATTTTTAACTCCATATTCACATTTATAATTATTCATTATTGCTTTTACTATTGCTAAGCCTATTCCTGTTCCTCCATCTTCTCTGTTTCTTGCTTCATCTACTTTGTAAAATCTAGTCCAAATTCTTGCTAAATCTTCTTGTTTTATGTTTTTTCCTGTATTAAATATAGTGATTCTTATTTTTTGATTTTCTTTTATTTCACTATTAATTTGTATTATTTTTTCTCCATTTATGTCTTGTACGTGTTTTAGGGCATTTATAAAGTAATTATTTATTACTTGTTCTATATAGAATTCGTCTGCATTTACATATAATGGTTTTTGTATATTTAATTGTATTTCTACATTTTTTTCTTCTATTATTAGTGTAGATTTTCTTATAACTTCTTGAATTAATTCTGAAATATCAAATTTTTGATTATTAAATTCTCTATTCCCATATTCTAATTTCATTAATTCTAATAATTGTTTTACAAGGACATCCATTTTATTTGCTTCATCTAATATTACATTTGCATAAAAGTTTTTACTTTCTTCATCTGTTACTATATTTTCTACTAGCCCTTCTGCATAGCCTTGTATTAATGCTATTGGTGTCTTTAATTCGTGTGATACATCTGATACAAATTGTTTTCTCATTTCATCTATTTTTGATTTTTTTTCTATGTCTTTTTCTAATTCTATATTTGTGTTTTGTAATTGGTTTATTGTTTTTTCTAGTTTATCTGACATTGAATTTATGCTTTTTCCCAGGTTATTTATCTCATCGTC
>CANOPV010000197.1 GCA_947568605.1 uncultured Clostridium sp. | reverse complement strand
AATAAGGTTTACATAGTACATATTATTATTAAAACACATTTGAAAATTAATACAAAAAACGAACAGTATGAACACTACAAAAAAATCAAAAAATTTCTAAATAGCAAAGGAAAATAATGTCAATAAAATACAAAATTTATAATAAAAATATTAATATATTTTTTTATATTAAAAGATAATTATAAAAACAAAATAAATAAATTAATATTTTATTTATTTTAAAATAATAATATAAAAAAATAAATTAATAAATAATTTAATTAATAAAACAAAAATTAATTTAATTAATAATTAATTAAAAATAAAAATAAATTATTATTAAATAGGATTTATTATTGATAAAATATAATAATAAAAAAATAAACAAAATTATTATTAATAAAAAATTTTAATTCATATATTTTTTAAAATAATAAAATTATATATAATTAAATTTTAAAATTATGCTCAATAAAATAGAAATTCATAGTTATTGTTTAAAATAAAAAAATTAAAGCAAAGCGTGAGGCGTAAATTATTTTTTTAGTATTTGAACAACGCACAGTTTGGGAGGTAAACGCAATCAGTAAGGCGTTTAAAATGTTAAAAAAATAATTTTAATCTGAAAAAAGCGTAGTAGAATAATTGATCAGTATTAATGATAACAATTCACTTTAATAACTTTCAATATATAAAGCCTTTGCAATATAAGGAATAACTTTATCAAAATTATACCAACCAGAACTCTTACTAGTATTTTCAAGTCCATTTGGATTAGAAATATAGACCATATCTTTACTATCGCAAGCCAGTAAAACCATATAATGAGAATCCGTAGTCCAGCGATTATTATTGGGTTTGTTCCATACACAAATTAAGACAGGACGGTTAGTTTCTAAGTGTTCCTGTAACTTATTTTTAGATAAATGCACACTATCATAATAAAACCCTGAATTTTTTATATTAAAAGTATTAGACAATTCATCTGAAATTTTAGAACTATCTAAAACAGGATAATACTTTTGTCTAAGGTTTTCAGGAGAATAATCTTTATTATATCCACTCAATATTATTGAAATTGCAGTTATTCCACAACCATTTTCAGCCATAATTCCACCCCAATATTTATTATTATTCCAAGAAGAATTTATATTTTGCTTGTATTCTTTATAAATCTTTTTATTAGTTTCTATTGTTGTAAATGTAGTAAAATATCCATCTTTATTATCTAACCTTTCTTGTCCAATTCCTAAATAATTAATATTAACATCCTGTTTTATAATATCATAACTAGAATTATTTGTTAAAGTAGAAAAAGTTGTATCTAAATTAAAAGATATAAAATTATAATGAAAATTTAAGTATAAAAATACTAAAACAACCAAAAAAATAAATATAAAAAATCTCTTTATTTTTAATTTTCTTTTCAATTTAATTCCTCCTAACTTTGTTATATTATATCAAAAAAAAATAAGATAATTTTTAAGAAAAAATGAATAAAATATTAAAAATTTCTTAAATCCAATAATATAGTAAAAAAGTTATAATAAATTTAGCAAATACACTATTTCAAAGATTAAAATAACCAAAATAATACAAAAAAAATCAATAAAAAATGCAATATTTTTTTATCAAAAAATAGCAAAATATAAATAAACATAATATAACAATAAAACGACATAATTAAATTATTTTAAACAATAAAACACATAATTTTTAAAAACTAATTGAAAAAAATATCATTATATGCTATACTATAAAAATAGGAGGAACAATATGAAAAAGTTAATTATACCAGGGTTTGCAGGTATTGGAAAAACAACACTAGCAAAAATTAATCCAAAAAATGTCATAGATATGGAAATAAGAAATTATAAATATTCAAATTATAAACCTGAATATACATTACAAGAGTGGTATAGTATGGAACATATATTAAACGAAAACTTTTTACCTAAATACATTGAAAATGTTAAAAACGAAATAGAAAACGGGACACATAAAATTATATTTGTTTGGTTAACAATAGAAGTATTAGAAATTCTTTCAAACGAAAATATAGAATACTTAGTCGCTACTTGGAATAATGAAGAAGATGGAATAAAAAATTATTTAGACAATTTATATATAGAAAGAGGCAATCCAATTGATTGGAGAAAAAAAGTTTTAGACTACCTTGATGTAATAAATAATTATATAAAGGAAAACAAAATAGACCATATTATTTTATCAAAAAATGAAAACATAGAATTAAAATTAAAAGAAATGAAATGGTTATAAAATGTATTATATTTTAATAATTCAACAAAATAATGAAAAAAATCGCCTTATAGAATTTTGTCGAAATATTTTTCTTGACAATATTTTATAAATACTGTATAAATAATTAATATATTTTTTAACTAGAACAAATTGTTCTAAAATTTATTAAAATCAAATGCAACTTAGAAATTACAAAACAAAAACACAGGCAATTCAGCCTAAAATTAATCAATTAAAATTGAAAAAAATCTAAACAAAAGGCAGGTGAAATATATATATTTATAAACAATATATTGTTCTATATAAAAATATATAAATTGTTATTATTCAGAATAATCAGATATTTTGCTACGCTTGCTTCGGCTTAAAATTATTTTTAAAATACTCTAACACAACCTATTTCTTACAGCATTTTTTTAAAAATTAGGTCTTCCAGGCTCACGGGTATTCCCCGCCTCCACGGCTGTCAGACCGTAATTTTGAAAAAAATCTGTAAAAAGGTTGTGAGATGAATTTATATAAAAATTTTAAAAAAATAATTTTTTAGCCTCACGCTCTGCTTTAAGTATTTTTAAGTCTAAATAATAACTATAAATTTATAAAATTTTATCATAACTATTGCAAATAAATTGGCAAAATGATAAAATAAGAAG
>CANOPV010000196.1 GCA_947568605.1 uncultured Clostridium sp. | reverse complement strand
ATATTATAATAAGAAGAATTATAAAAATCAATACATTATCTATTTTTTTCTATTATATCTAATATATCTCCTATATATTCACCTATTACTGGAATGTTTAATAACACTATTTTTTGTAATATTATTAATATAATTGCTGTTATTAATGTAAAGCCAATTCCTATTCCTATTCCTCTTAATATTCCTGCTAATAAATTTCTTTTTGCAATTTCTAATTTATTTCCTAATATATATGATAATTCTTCTAAATTTGACCTTTCAAAATTATTGTTTAATTGTTCTATTTTTTTATCTAATTTTCTATTAAACACAAAAATCACCTAAACCTTTATTATTAGTTTAAGTGATTTTTTTATTTATATTCATATATTTATCTTATATATATTCCTAAATAAGAAATTACTAAATATACAACAGCAAAAATTACTTCAATTAATAAGAATTTTTTAATAAATTTTTCGTCGTCTTTTGCTCCAAATAATTCTTTTAGTCCAAAATATAATAATACTGTTGATATTATTGAACATAGACTTGTAAATGTTGTTAAAATTGTAATATCTCTTAATTTGAATATTTTTAATAAACTAACTATTGATGCTAAAAATAATGGTATTTTAGTAGCAGTAACTGTATTTATTGTTGTTATTAAACTTTTTTTATTTTCTTTATTCATTAAAAATACAATTAATGATATTGCTAAAATTGATAATATTGGTGCAATAGTTGCTTTTAGTACTGCAAGGACATTTGACCAAGAATTGAATTTAAAGAAATATGTGTAACTTGCACCACTTGTAATTAAAACTAATATTGACCATATTACTATAATAAATATTGTTGTTATAAAGTATTTATTTGTTTTTTCTTCTGCTATTTCTTTTATTTTTCCAATAGGATTTTTTACAAAATCAATTACAAAATTTGTTGTCGCTTTACTTTCTTCTTTTATATCTACTTTTTTTACTGTTTCTTTAACTTCATTTACTGTATTTATTGTTTCTTTTTTTAATTCGTCTGTATCTATTTTCTTTTCTTGTTCATTAGATGTTTTTTCTTCTTTTTGTTCTTCTTTTACTTCTTCATTATCTTCTTGTATTTTTTCTTGTTTTTGTTCCTTATTTACATTTTCCTCTTCTTGAACATTAACATTTTCGTTAATTTCTTTTTCCTCATTTACTGGTACTGCATCTTTGATTTCTTCTGTTTCATTATTATTATTTTCTTCCATAACTCTCTCCTTTATTTAATTATATTTATTAATTTTAAATATTATACTATTAATTTATTATAAAGTCAAATTAATCTCCTAAACATATACCTATATTTCTTGCAGTCTTAACTAAATCATCATCCATAGTTACTTTTCTTAAATTACTTTCTGCTGTATTTCCTGATACTGCTCCTATTTCTTTATTATTTCCAACAACATCTTCTAATGATACACTATCTAATTTTCCATTTTTTAAAACTGCTAATACTCCAAATTTTCCTTCTATTGCTAATTCCATAGCCTTTGAGCCATATTTTGTTGATAATACTCTATCAAATGATGTTGGGGTTCCTCCTCTTTGCATATATCCAAGTGTAGTATTTCTTGCTTCTAATCCTGTTAATTCTTGTAATTGTTTTGCTACTCTATCTCCAACTCCACCAAGTTTTGTATTATCTACTCCTTTTCCATTATCTCTCATTCCTTCTATTGTTATATCTCCACCTTTTGGCATTGCCCCCTCTGCAACAACAACAATGCTAAATCTTTTACCTTTTGCAATTCTTTGATTTATTTTATTTACTGCTGAATTTATGTCATAAGGAATTTCTGGAATTAATGCTATATCTGCTCCTCCTGCTATTGCTGATTCTAGTGCTATCCACCCTGCATATCTTCCCATAACTTCTAATACCATTATTCTATGATGTGTTTCTCCTGTTGTGTGAAGTCTATCTAATGCTTCTGCTGCAACTGATACTGCTGTATTATATCCAAATGTTATATCTGTGCACGCTACATCATTATCGATTGTTTTTGGAACTCCTATTACATTAACTCCTCTTAAAGAAAAATCTCTTGCTGATTTTTGTGTTCCATCTCCTCCTAATGTAAATATGCAGTCAAATTCATCATTTTTTATATTCTGAACACATTGTTCTGATAAATCTTTATATACTACTTGTCCATTTTCTTCTACTTTATAATTAAATACATTTGCATTTGTAGATGAACCTATAATTGAACCTCCTTTTTGCAATATTCCAGATGCTATTTTTTCATTATCTAATCTAATGTATTCATTTTTTAGTAATCCTCTATATCCATCTATAAATCCATAACATTCTACACCATTTTTTTCTGCTGTTTTTACAATTCCTCTAATAACAGCATTAAATCCTGAAACATCTCCTCCATTAGCCAATATAGCGACTTTTTTTACCATAATTTCATCTCTCCTTTGATATTTTTCTTTTATTATTATATCAATAAATTTAATAATTACAATATTTTTTTGAAATTTTTAATAAAAAGTCAGCACAGTTATTAAACTATGCCGACTTTTCTTGCTATCACAAAATAATTATTCAAATTTTTTCATCGAAACTGTCAATGTAGGGCATTCGTCAGAATCAAATTTAGAAGTAAAACTTTCATTTCCTGCAATTGCTGCAATCTCTTTCATAATTTCATTAGCGTCTTTCAAAATATTTGGCGTATTTTTAACGCCATTTATTTTTGACATTGCAAAGGAAATTCCTTTCAAATCAACAATAAAATTGTTTCCTGGTTTTAATTCTTCTTCAAGATCATGAAAAGAGTTAGAATCATTTGCATCAAAACTGATTGCACATTTTAATTCTTCACCAGTTTGAGAAGGCATACAGTAAAAAAGATTAAAAATTTTTCGCAATAAAAAAAGTATAAAATAGGAAA
>CANOPV010000195.1 GCA_947568605.1 uncultured Clostridium sp. | reverse complement strand
AAAAGCAGTAGAAAAAGCAGTAGAAAAAGAATTACCAAAAGCAGTAGAAAAAGAATTGGAAAAAAGAACAGCAGACTTGATGAAACAAGGCAAAAACGAAGGAATAAAAGAAGGAATAAAAGAAGGAATAGAGCAAGGAATAGAACAAGGCAAAAAACAAGGAATTGAAATCCAATCTGTTTCAATAGCAAAAAAAATGCTAATGAAAAATAAAAATATAGAAGAAATACAAGAATTAACAGAATTAACAAAAGAAGAAATAGAAAAATTAAAAGATGAAATATTTTCAAAAGAAGATAATAAAAATCAATAATCAAAATATTTGTAATAATTTTGTAATATTTCTGTAATACTGTCGAAATATTTATTAGAAAATCTATTGACAACCTCAAAAAATAATGGTAAAATTTACCAGTAGTTAACATTAAAACTAAGGAGGAAAATAAAATGGATTTTCAAAAGAAAAATGTAAGAAATATTTGCAATTTTTATGCAAGTAAATGGCATTTAGCAGTAATGCTATTACCTTATCTAAATAAACAAATAGAAAAAGGAATAAAATTTGAAACTATTTTAAAAGAAGATATAGTAGAAAATGTAGAAGAACTAATATCAAAATTAAATTTAAAGCAAGAAATAGAAGAAAAAATGTTAAATATAAATTGGAGTAAAAGCAAGATAGAAAAAGAAGAACAAATTGAAGAATTTATGAACAATATAATAGAAAAAGAAAAAAATATAACTATAATTTTAAATGGAGAAAATGACGAAGTAAAAAATACTAATGAAATGATAAACAAATATATACAAAGAAATATAAAAAAGATAAAACAAAACGATATTAAAATAACTATAATAAGTTGTTTCAAAGCATTAGATTTTAAAGAAAATGTAAAAGAAATACTAAATAATTATGATTACGCATTAAACACATCAGGAGAGCATAAAATAGAAGAAGTATATAATATGTATAAAAAAGTGATAAGTTATTGACTTATCACTTTAAATATTATATTATAATATATATTAACAATATAAAGGAGAAAAATATATGGATAAATTAGAACAAGCAAAACAGATATTAAAAAAATATAAACAAGAACATTTATTATCAAATTTTGAAAAATTAACACAAGAAAATAAAGAAATATTATTAGACCAAATAATATCAATGGATTTTGAACAAATATTATCTTTATATGAAAAAACAAAAAAGCCTGTTGATTTAGGAACAGGAGAAGTAAGACCAATAGAACATACAGATAAAGATAAATTAACAAAAGATGAAATAAATTACTATTATGAAAAAGGAGAAAAAATAATAAAAGAAGGGAAATATGCAGTAGTAACAATGGCAGGAGGTCAAGGCACAAGATTAGGATACACAGCACCAAAAGGCACATTTCCAATTATAGAAGATATATCTTTATTTGAAGGATTATCAAATACAATAAAAGAAGCCGAGGAAGAATTTAATGCAATAATACCTTGGTATTTAATGACAAGTAGAGAGAATAATGATGCAACAGTTAAATTTTTTGAAGAGCATAATTACTTTGGATTAGAAAAAGAAAATGTTACATTTTTTAAACAAGGTGAATTACCAATGATAAACACCGAAGGAAAAATATTATTAGATGAAACAGGAATTGTAAAACAAGCAGCAGATGGACACGGTGGAATATTTGATGCAATGAGCAAAAATGGAATAATTGCAGATATGAAAAAAAGAGGTATAGAATGGATGTTTATATCAGGAGTAGACAATGTTTTAGCAAAAACAGTTGATGCCATCTTAACAGGTTTAGCAATAGATAAAAATGTGTTAGCAGCAGGAAAATCTGTTGTAAAAAGTAATCCAAAAGAAAGAGTTGGAGTTTTCTGTAAAAAAGATAATAAACCTTATGTTATAGAATACACAGAAATATCAGATGAAATGGCTGAAATGTTAGATAGTAATAACGAATTATTATATGGTGAATCACATATACTTTGCAATTTATTTAATATAAAAGCAATAGAAGAAGTAGCAAAAAATAAATTACCATTCCATTCAGCATTTAAAAAAGCAAAATATATAGATGAAAATGGAGAATTAGTAGTTCCAGAATCTCCAAACGCATATAAATTTGAAGCATTTATATTTGATGCTTTTGAAAGATTAGATGATATGGTAATACTAAGAGTAAAAAGAGAAGAAGAATTTGCACCATTAAAAAATGCAGATGGAGTAGATAGTCCTGATACAGCAAGACAATTATACATAAATTATATAAACAGCAAAAAAACAAGTCTAGTATAAAAAATGTAGGGGCGGCTTGTAGCCGTCCGCACTTCGAAGGCTTGCTAAATTTTGGCCCCTTTAATAAGGGGCCAGTCGTGCAGAGCACGACTGGGGGGTTAATAAATTATTATAAATAATAACAATAGAATAATTTAAATAATAGTAAATTAGAACCCTCAGGCACTATGTGCCACCTCCCTTAAATAAGGGAGGCAAGACCATAATAAAAATAGGAGGAATTTTATGAATTACAAAGAAAAATACGAACAATGGTGTAATAATCCAAGAATTGATGAACAAACAAAAAAAGAATTATTATCAATAAAAGATAATGAAGAAGAAATCAAAGACAGATTTTATAAAGAACTAGAATTTGGAACAGCAGGTTTAAGAGGAATAATTGGAGCAGGGACAAACCGTATGAATAAATACACTGTAACAAAAGCGACACAAGGACTAGCAAATTATATAATAAAAAGTGGAACACAAAAAAAGAGTGTTGTAATTGCGTACGATTCAAGAAATATGTCAACAGAGTTTAGTGAAGAAACCGCTTTATGCTTAAACGCTAATGGAATAAAAACATATATATTTGAATCATTAAGACCAACACCAGAATTATCATTTGCAATAAGAGAATTAGGA
>CANOPV010000194.1 GCA_947568605.1 uncultured Clostridium sp. | reverse complement strand
GCACTAATATATCAATTTTATAATTTAATACCAATATTAAATGTAGAAGAAAATATTTGTCTACCTATAAAACTAGACGGAAAAAAAGTAGATGAGAAAAGATTAAATGAAATAATCGAAAAACTAGGACTACAAGAAAGAAGAAAAAATCTTCCAAACCAATTATCAGGAGGACAACAACAAAGAGTAGCAATAGGAAGAAGCATAATGCAAAATCCTTATATACTACTTGCAGACGAACCAACAGGAAATTTAGACAGTCAAAACTCAAATGAAATAATAGAATTACTAAAAAAGGCAAATAAAGAATATAACCAAACAATAATACTAGTAACACATAACGAAGAAATCGCAAGACAAGCAGATAGAATAATTACAATAAAGGATGGAAAAATTGTAATGGATGAAAGGTCAAATTAGGTAAAAATATGAAAATAACAACTGATTTAGCATATAAATATGTATTAAAAAATAAAAAAAAGTCAATGTATAATATTTTTACTATTATCATTGTAACAATATTAATTACAATGATAATAACATTAATTTCAAGTTATCAGCAATATTTAGTAAATAGCAGTAGAAACAAGAAAAATTGGGAAGTAGAATTTAAAAATATAACTTATGCAGATGCTCTAAAAATAGAGAATGATGAAAATATAAAAGAAATTTCTATTTGGCAAAGTTTAGGAATTTCAGAAGAGAATTTTGGAAAGAATTCAGTAATTAAATTAAATGTAAAAGCACTAGACGAAAATGCTTTAAAAAATAGTAATATAAAAATAATAGAAGGTAGACTTCCAAAAAATTCAAATGAATTAATTATAAGCAATGCTAATGATATTATTATAAGTCAAGAATGCCCTACAAACATAACAATAGGAGAAAAAATAAATATAACACTAAATGGAATACAAAAAAATTATATTGTAGTAGGTAAAATGGAAAATTCGAAATTTGATAAAGTATTTATGAACTTTGAAAGTCAAATTGGCTCATTTACATATTTTGATAAATATAACATTAGTAATGATGCAATGGTAGATGTAACAATGCTTACAAAAAATATTCAAAAAGTATATCAAATAGGAAATAAATTAGCAAAAGAAATAAATATAGATTTAAATCAACAAAAAGAAAATATAACAGAAGAAGAACAGTTTAATAATATATTAAACGGAATAGAAATAAATAAAAATATACCTAATATAGAATATAACGAAGAACTTTTGAACTATGAATGTGTAATAGAAGGTAATAGTGAATTTGCTAAAAAATTATTAATAGTTGGTAGTATTACAATCGTAATATTAAGTATAATTTTGATAATAATGATTAGTGCCTCATTCAAAATAACATATTGGGATAGAATTAGAGAATTAGGAATGTTATCATCAATAGGAATGAATAAAAAACAACAAAATAATGTAATAAATGCTGAAACTAGAATATTAGGTATTATAGGTATTGTAATAGGAACTATATTAGGATTTATATTAAGTCATATAGGTATAAATATTATAAATAATTATATAAAATTAATAAGAAATAGTTTCATATTTAAAATTGATAATAATATAGAATTATATATTAAAGTACCATTTATAGCAATTATATTAATTATTTTAATAATATGGATTATTATTAAAATATCAAGTACATTACCTATGAAAAAAATAAATAAAATAAGTATAATAGAAGCAATTAAAAATAAAATAAACATAAAAATTACAGAAAAACAAGTAAAAACACCAAACTTAATACAAAAAATATTTAAAGAAGAAGGCGTACTTGCATATAAAAACATAAAAAGAGATTCATCTAAATATAAAACTATTGTATATTCTTTAATAAGCAGTTTAGTATTATTTTTAAGTATAAATGGACTTATAACAAATATAGATAAGAAATCTAACATAGGAAAAAACAATATGTATGATGACTATATTATTGAAATACAACCAATAGAAAGCAATGATGGAATAATAGATATTGGAAAAGTAGAAGATATAATGAAATATCTTAAAGAAAATAAATTAGTATATGATTGTTATGCAAGTATGCAACCTTTGAATGACACAAAACTGGAACTAAAAGAAGAACAAATTTCAGAAACTTTAAAAGAAATGATAAATGATAATGTAATAAAATTATCCAAAAATGAAAATGCAAATATTGAGATAAACTTGAATTATTGTTGGATTTTTGGTGACGCATATAATCAAATATTAGAAAAAGCAGGAGTTAAAGAATTAAAAGACGGAGAAGTAATTATTACAAATAGTATAGCAGAAAAAACAAAGTATGGAAAGAATACTAATCTTACAAATCTAAAAGTAGGAGATAAATATAAATTAAATGTAGCAGAATGGAAAGGGAAAAATAGCATTATAGAAAAGGAATTTACTATTGTTGGAATAGTGGATAATTTTGAACCTTATATAAATAGTAAATTTAGTGGTGATATTACTATTAATCAATTAATAAGTCCACAAAGTGCAATAAAATTAATAAAAGAATTAAATTATATCTCCTTTGCACAAATAAACATAGTAACAGACCAAGAAAAAGCAGAAAAAATTGACAAATGTATGAATGATATAAAAATGATGTATGGAAAAAATGATTCAGTAATTGGAAATAATAAGTTACCTATTGACCTTTCAAAATATAAAAATTCAATAAATCCAGAAGAAACAACAAGAATTAGTACTGAAAAGGTTTCTGAAATGACCGAAAGAAATATATTAAAAATATTATTATACTCTTTCGTAGGAGTAGTTATAGTTATAGCAATTATAAATACATTTAATACAATATATGCTAGTATAGTATTAAGAAAAAAAGAATTTGCAACATTAAAATCAATTGGAATGAGTAATAAACAAATACGAAAAATGACTTCATTAGAAGGAATATTTTATGGTTTAGATAGTATAATCTTTGGAATAATTATTAGTATTTTTATA
>CANOPV010000193.1 GCA_947568605.1 uncultured Clostridium sp. | reverse complement strand
TGTGGAAAATATAAAAGAGTAAGATATAAAGGAATAGTATGTGATAGATGTGGAGTAGAAGTAACAAAATCAAAAGTACGTAGAGAAAGAATGGGACACATCGAACTTGCAGCACCAGTAGCACATATTTGGTACTTCAAAGGAATACCAAGTAGAATAGCATTAATACTAGACATTTCACCAAGAAATTTAGAAAAAATAATATATTTTGCATCATACATAGTTACAGACAAAGGAACATCAGGATTAATGAAATATCAAGTTTTAAATGAAAAAGAATATGGAGAAGCCATAGAAAAATATGGTAGAGGTTCATTTAAAGCTGAAATGGGAGCAGAACCATTAAAAAAACTATTAGAAGAAGTAGACTTAGACAAACTATCAGAACAACTAAAAAAAGAAGTAGAAAATTCTAGTGAACAAAAAAAAGCAAAATTAATAAAAAGAATAGACACAGTAGAAGCATTTAGGCTATCAGGAAATAGACCAGAATGGATGATAATGAATGTAGTACCAGTAATACCACCAGAATTAAGACCAATGGTACAATTAGACGGTGGAAGATTTGCAACATCAGACTTAAACGACCTATATAGAAGAGTAATAAACAGAAACAACAGACTAAAAAGATTATTAGAATTAGGAGCACCAGAAATAATTGTAAGAAACGAAAAAAGAATGTTACAAGAATCAGTAGATGCTCTTATAGATAATGGAAGAAGAGGAAGACCAGTTACAGGAGCAGGAAATAGACCATTAAAATCATTATCAGACCTATTAAAAGGAAAACAAGGAAGATTCAGACAAAACCTATTAGGAAAAAGGGTTGACTATTCAGGGCGTTCAGTTATAGTAGTAGGACCAGAATTAAAAATATATCAATGTGGTGTGCCAAAAGAAATGGCAGTAGAATTATTCAAACCATTTGTAATGAAAGAATTAGTAAGTAGAGGAATAGCACACAATATAAAAAATGCAAAAAGAATAGTAGAAAAATTAAGACCAGAAGTATGGGATATACTAGAAGATGTTATAAAAGACCATCCAGTAATGTTAAACCGTGCTCCAACACTACACAGATTAGGTATACAAGCATTTGAACCAATACTAGTAGAAGGAAGAGCAATAAAATTGCATCCATTAGTATGTACAGCATTCAATGCAGACTTCGACGGAGACCAAATGGCAATCCACGTTCCATTATCACCAGAAGCACAAGCAGAAGCAAGATATTTAATGTTATCTGTAAATAACTTATTAAAACCACAAGATGGAAAACCAGTAACAGTACCAACACAAGATATGATATTAGGAAGTTATTATCTAACAATGCAAGTAGATGGAGAATTAGGAGAAGGAATGTACTTCAAAGACGAAGAAGAAGCACTAATGGCATATCAAAACAATGAAGTAGGTTTGCACGCAAAAATAAATATAAAAATGCACAAAATAATAGATGGAGAAATAAAATCTAAAAAAATAGAAACAACAGTAGGTAGATTAATATATAATCAAGGAATACCACAAGACTTAGGATTTGTTGATAGAAGTAATCCTGAAAACGCATTTGATTTAGAAATCAATTTCCCAGTTATAAAGAAAAACTTAGGAACAATAGTTGCAAAATGTATAAACACACACGGACTAAGTGAAACAGCAGAAGTACTAGACTATATAAAAGCAACAGGTTTCAAATATTCAACAAAAGGAGCAATAACAGTTAGTGTTTCTGATGTTAAAGTTCCAGACGCAAAAAAAGAAATATTAGAAAAATCAGAACAACAAGTAGACGAAATAACAAAACAATATAGACGTGGTTTAATAACAGAAGAAGAGAGATACAACTCAATAATAAAAGTATGGGAAAGAGCAACAAACGATGTAACAGAAGCAATGAAAGAAAACTTTGACGAATTAAACCCAATATATATGATGGCACAATCAGGAGCCAGAGGAAATATGAACCAATTAAGACAAATCGCAGGTATGCGTGGTCTTATGGCAGATACATCAGGAAAAGCGGTAGAAATACCAATTAGAGCCTGCTTCCGTGAAGGGTTAGACGCACTAGAATACTTTATTTCAGCACACGGTGCTAGAAAAGGTCTAGCAGATACAGCGTTAAGAACAGCAGATTCAGGATACTTAACAAGAAGACTAGTAGATGTAAGTCAAGACATAATAGTAAGAGAGCACGACTGTGGAACACACGAAGGAATTGTAGTAGAAGACATAAAAGACGGAAATCAAGTAATAGAAAAACTACAAGAAAGACTAGAAGGAAGATATCCATTAGAGGATGTTATAGACCCTAATACAAAAGAAGTAATAGCAGACACAAACACAATAATAGACGACAAATTAGCAGAAAAAATAGTAAAAGCAGGAATAACAAAAGTAAAAGTTCGTTCGACATTAGGATGTAGAACAAAACACGGAGTATGTAGTAAATGCTATGGAATGGGACTTGCAACAAGAGAAGAAGTAAACATAGGAGAATCAGTAGGAATAATTGCTGCACAATCAATAGGAGAGCCAGGAACACAGTTAACAATGAGAACCTTCCACCAAGGTGGTGTAGCAGGAGGAGACATCACACAAGGTCTTCCAAGGGTTGAAGAGTTATTTGAAGCAAGAAAACCAAAAGGACTTGCAATAATAACAGAAATAGATGGAAAAGTTTCAATATCAGACGACAAGAAAAATAAAGTAGTAACAGTAACATCAAAAGACGATTCAAAAAGTTATACAATACCATTTGGTTCAAAATTAAGAGTAAAAGATGGAGACAAAATAGAAAAAGGAACACCAATTACAGAAGGTTCAATAAATCCAAATGAAATATTACTAATAAATGGACCAGAAGGAGTATATAACTATTTAATACAAGAAGTTCAAAAAGTATATAGAAATCAAGGTGTTGATATAAACGATAAACATATAGAAGTAATAGGAAGACAAATGCTTAAAAAAGTAAGAGTAGAAGACAATGGAGATACA
>CANOPV010000192.1 GCA_947568605.1 uncultured Clostridium sp. | reverse complement strand
CCTTTTAGCTCGAATTTCATTAAATAAAATGTTAGAAAAATAATCCTTTAACTCGAATTGTCCTAAAAATAAAATTTATGGGCACGGGGTACCGTGTCCCTTTTTTGCGTCCCCCTAAGCAAATTACATAAATATTACAAAAATGTAACACAAACTTAATAAAACTTTAATAAAGAGCAATAAGTAAACATCCGTAAAATAAAAAGGAAAAACTTAGAAGCACTACCAAAAATAACACTTGAAAAACCAACAAAAAAATGCAAAAATGTATAATAAGCAAGAATAATGTAAAAAAACAAAAATAAAGGAAGAAAAATAGGGAGGAAATTACTATGGAAAGAAGGCTTATAAGCAAAATATTAGCAAGCATAATACTAATAACACTAATTGTCGCTAATATTGCATTATTAAGAACAGAGGTATATGCGTTAAACACAAACCTTGAAGCACAAGGAATAAGCACAAACAATGCGAGCGTAAACTTTGATGCATATTTCAAAGATGAGAAAGGAAACAAAACACATACATTATCAACAGATATAAACCAAGAAGCAATGCTATACTTTTACGTAAGTGTAGGAGAAGGTTATCTAAAAGAAACAAAAATAAAAATAGACAATCCTAACTTCACACTAATATCAGATAAAACAAACTATGATGAAATTGAGAAAATAGACACTTCATCAAATGAAATTACACTAAACAAAATAAGAAATGGAGAAACAATTGAACTTGCAATACCAGTAAAATTAAACAAAAATGACGAAATCTCATTAGATATGTTTAGTAAAGAAACAGGAATAGAAATAAACGGTTTATTAGTAAAAAACAATAGTAAGACAACAAAAATATCAAAAACAATAAAAGTAAAAAAAGAATGGTTTGGAACAGCAGAAATAAACCTAGAACAAGGTGTAATAAAATATGTACCATTCGAACAAGGTGAAGAAAAAGGAATAGTATTACAAACAAAAATAAAAACAAACTTAAAGAACAGTAATTTACCAATAGAAAAAACAAAAATACAAGCAACAATACCAACCATAAATGGAATTTCCCCTAAAAATATATATGTAACAGCAGAAACAACTGGGAGTACAAACGGAAAAAAAGGTGAAGACACAAATAATCTAAACTGGAATAAGAAAGAAGACACAATAAACATAGAAGTAACAAATCCACAAAACAATAACAAAATAATATGGAAAAAAGATTGTACAGATGAATACATATTAACATTTATATATGGAGAAGAAGCATTAACTTCAATAAAACAAGGAGAAGCAAAAACAACACTAGAAGCAAAAGCAGAAATAACAGCATATAATCTAGAAAATCTTAAAATAACAAAAGAAAGTAAAATAGCAGGAACATTAAAAGAAAAACTAAATGAAATAGTAATGTTTAATGTAGAAACACAAAAAGAGATAGAAAAAGGCTATATGTACACAGGGTATGAAACAGAATATAAAGAAAAAATAACAGTAGATGTAGCAAATGAAAATTTAGTAGACAACCTAATAATAGAAGAAAAAGAAAATAAATACCTAGCAAATGAACAAGAATATATAGCACAAACTAAATATTTAAAAACACAAATAAACAAAGACAACTTCAAAAAAATGTTAGGAGAAGATGGCTATATAAAAATATATAACCAAAACAATGAGCAAATTGCAGAAATAAATAAAAATACACAAACAGATGAAAACAATAACTACATAATAAATCATAATCAAGAAACAACAAAAATAAAAATAGAAACAAGTAAAATTAAAACAGTAGGAAAACTACAAATAGAAAACACGAAAAAAATAACACAACAAAACTATGAAAAAGAACAAATAAAAACATTCAAAAATTTACAAACAAATATAATAGGAAAAGTAAATTACAAAGAAAATGAAATAATAAAAGAAGAAAAAACAAATACATCAACATTAGTAGAACCAACAATTAAAAGTAAAACAATACTTAGCAATGATACATTATCAACAATAGTAGAAAACGAAAATGTAGAATTAAGAACAATATTAAAAAGCTCAGACATAACTTGCAAACTATATAGTAATCCAAAAATATTAATAAAACTACCACAATATGTAGAAAATGTAAGTTTCAATGAAGCAATAAAAATACTATTCACAGACGAACTAGAAATAGCCACAGGAACATATAATGAAGAAACAAAAACAATAGAAGTAACCTTAAATGGAACTCAAACAAAATATAATGATGTATCAATAGCAGAAGGAGCAACAATACTGATAAGTTTAAATATAAAATTAAATAAATTAACACCCACAATCACAGACGAAATAACAACAACAATTATAAATGAAGAAGAAACAGTAGAAACAAAAACACAGGTAAACTATGTAGCACCAGTAGGAATGGTAACAGTAAACGAAATATCAGGATATAATCAAAACTCAGAAACAGCAACATCAGTAAGTGGACAAGAATCAACAGGAAAAATAGACACAAATTCAAATGCCAAAACGGCAATAGTAACATTAACACTAATAAATAACAATACTAATAACTGTAAAAACATAGCAATATTAGGAAGAACACCATTTGAAAAAAACACATCAATAACAACAAAAGAAGATTTAGGAAGTACATTTACAGCAGAATTAATAAGTACAATAAATGCAATAAAAGGAATAGACAATAGTAAAATAACAGTATACTATTCAAATAATGGAGACGCAACAAAAGACTTAACAGATGAAAACAATGGATGGACATTAACCCCAGAAAACTTAGGAGCAGTAAAATCATACTTAATAACAATAAACGAATACGAAATGAAAACAGGAGAAACATTATCATTTGAATATAAAACACAAATACCAGAAGGATTAAGAAACGACGAAAAAACCTATGGAACATTTGTAGTATACTACGACAACATAATAGCAAAAGAAACAATAACAAATAACAATACTATAACAAACGAAAATCAAAACTCTGTAACAAACAATGTAGGAACAATTATTGAT
>CANOPV010000191.1 GCA_947568605.1 uncultured Clostridium sp. | reverse complement strand
GAGATTTAAGAAAATACACAATAGTAACAGTATTAGATAAAATGTATGTAGAAGAAATATAATTAAAAAAATATTACATTTTCTTAACTTCCATTTGAAAGTCAACAAAAACTTGGAAAAATTTCCAAGTTTTTGTTGACTTTGTCCAAACACTTATGATATAATATAAAATACGAATTTATTTTTCTAAATATTTTTAATCTAAAAGGCAAAATTAAGCCAAATAACACTTATGTAAAAATATAAAAAAAGAGGAATTGAAGCAAAAAAACAAAATTAGATATATTTATTTGAAGCGATAAAATATATTTAATTATTTTGTGTTTTTTTATTTCAAGAAGGACTTTTTTTGTAAAATATAAAATCTAAAATGCTTCATTAAAAATTAAATTAGGGGTGATTTGTTTTGGTAAAAGATATCAAACACGAAAAATGCGTACGTAAGACATTCGCAAAAATTGGAGACAGTATAGAAATACCAAACCTTATAAAAGTACAAAAAGACTCTTATGACTGGTTTGTAAAAGAAGGGTTAGGAGAAGTACTAAAAGACATATCTCCAATAGAAGACTACTCAGGAAACCTTGTACTAGAATTCTTTGATTATTATATGGAAGATAAAACAAAGTATTCATTAGAAGAGGCAAAAGAAAGAGACGCTACTTATTCTACAAGACTACACGTAAAAGTAAGACTAATAAACCGTGAAACAGGAGAAATTAAGGAGCAAGAAATCTACTTAGGAGATTTTCCACTTATGACAGACAGTGGAACATTCGTAATAAATGGAGCAGAAAGAGTTGTAGTAAGCCAATTAGTCCGTTCACCAGGATGTTATTATGCATCAGAATATGACAAAACAGGAAAAAAGATATACACATCAACAGTAATGCCAATAAGAGGAACCTGGTTAGAATATGAAACAGACTCAACAGATATGTTCTATGCAAGAGTTGATAGGACAAGACGTTTGCCAGTAACAGAATTAATAAGAGCAATAGGAATTATTACAGACCAACAAATATTAGATTTATTTGGTGAAGAAGAAAAATTAATAGCAACATTACAAAAAGATACAGTAAAAACACAAGAAGAATCATTAATAGAAATTTATAAAAAATTAAGACCAGGAGAATTACCATCAGTAGAAGCAGCAAGAAATCTATTCAATGGTCTACTATTTGATAATAGAAGATATGATTTAGCAAAAGTTGGTAGATACAAATTCAATAAAAAACTAAACTTAGCAACAAGAATAACAAACCAAATAGCTTATGAAGACATAATAGATGCAGAATCAGGAGAAGTACTTGTTGAAAAAGACAATGTTATATCAAAAGAAAAAGCAATAGAAATACAAAACTCAGGAATAAACATTGTAAATGTAAAAGTAGAAGACAAAAAAGTAAGAATAATAGGAAATGGTACAGTAGACATACATAAATTTGTTAATACAAAACTTGAAATAAAAGAACTAGTTAATTATGAAGTATTAAAAAACATAATAGAAACAACAAATAAAAAAGATTTAGACAAAGTTATACAAGAAAGAATAGAAGAATTAATACCAAAACATATAACAACAGAAGACATAATAGCATCAATAAGTTATTTATTAAACTTAGACCACGGAATAGGAACAGTCGATGACATAGACCATTTAGGAAATAGAAGAATTAGATGTGTTGGAGAACTATTACAAAATCAATTTAGAATAGGTTTAACTAGACTAGAAAGAGTCGTTCGTGAAAGAATGACAATACAAGATTTAGATGTAGTAACACCACAAACATTAATAAACACAAAACCAATAACATCATCAATAAGAGAATTCTTTGGAAGCTCACAATTATCACAATTTATGGATCAAACAAACCCATTATCAGAACTAACACATAAAAGAAGAATATCAGCATTAGGACCAGGAGGACTATCAAGAGAAAGAGCAGGATTTGAAGTTAGAGATATACACTACACACACTATGGAAGACTATGTCCAATAGAATCACCAGAAGGACCAAACATAGGACTAATATCAGCACTTTCATCATTTGCAATAATAAACGAATATGGATTTGTAGAAACACCATACAGAAAAATAGACAATGAAACCCGGAAAAGTTACAGACGAAATAATATATATGACAGCAGACGAAGAAGACGGATACATAATAGCACAAGCAAAAGAACCAATTGGAAAAGATGGGAAACTATCAAACAAAAAAGTAAAAGCAAGATATTTAACAGAAATAATAGAAGTAGCACCAGAAAAAGTAGACCTTATGGATATATCACCAAAACAATTAGTATCTGTTGGAGCAGCAATGATACCATTCTTAGAGCACGATGATGCAAACCGTGCATTAATGGGAGCAAATATGCAACGTCAAGCAGTACCATTAATGATTACAGACTCACCAATAGTAGGAACAGGTATAGAATATAAAGCAGCAAAAGACTCTGGAATAATGATAATAGCAAATTCAGATGGAACGATACAAAAAGTTACAGGAGACGAAATAATATTAAAAACAGACAAAGGGCAATTAGAAACATATAAATTACGTAAATTCAAAAGAACAAATGGTGGAACATGTATAAATCAAAGACCAATAGTTATAAAAGGAGAAAAAGTCAAAGCAGGAGATGTAATAGCAGATGGACCATCAACAGACAAAGGAGAAATGGCATTAGGTAAAAACGTAATAATCGCATTTACAACCTGGGAAGGTTACAACTATGAAGACGCTATATTATTAAATGAAAGATTAGTTAAAGAAGATGTATACACATCAATCCATATAGAAGAATACGACTGTGAATGTAGAGACACAAAATTAGGACCAGAAGAAATAACAAGAGACATACCAAACGTTGGAGATGACAGTCTAAAAGACCTAGACGAAAACGGAATAATAAGAATAGGTGCAGAAGTAAGACCAGGAGACATATTAGTAGGTAAAGTTACACCAAAAGGAGAAACAGAATTAACGGCAGAAGAAAGACTATTAAGAGCAATATTTGGAGAAAAAGCAAG
>CANOPV010000190.1 GCA_947568605.1 uncultured Clostridium sp. | reverse complement strand
AGAAGAAAAGAAAAAAATATCAGATTTAAAAGGTGAACAAATGGATATTGCTTGGGGAAGTCAAATTAGATCTTATGTTTTTTGCCCATATACACTTGTAAAAGACCATAGAACAAATTATGAAGTAGGAAATGTTCAAGCGGTTATGGATGGAGAATTAGACGGCTTTATGGAGGCTTATTTAAAATTAAATATCTAATTCACATAATTTTAATTTCAAAATATAATATTAATATAATAGTGTTTATAATTAGATACTATTTGTAATCTATTAAAATGAGGTACGAATATGGGAATAATTGTACAAAAATATGGTGGAAATTTGGTTAAAGATAAAGAAAATCTATTAAAAGTTGCGAATAACATAATTAAAACATATAATAATGGTAATCAAGTTGTTGTAGTTGTATCTGCACAAGGTAATACTACCGATGAATTGGCAAATAAAATTAATGAAATAACAAATATACCAATAAAAAGAGAAGTAGATGTAGTTTTGTCTTCTGGCGAACAAATTACAATTGGTCTTTTAAGTATAATACTAAATGATTTGGGATATCCAGCAATTAGTTATACAGGTTGGCAAGCAGGTATTTATACTAATAACGATTATACAAATTCAGTAATAGATAATATTAATACAAATACTATTAAAAAATCTTTAAATGAAAATAAAATTGTTATTATTGCTGGCTTTCAAGGTATAACTAATGAAAATGATATTACTACATTAGGAAGAGGTGGTTCTGATACTACTGCTACTTATCTAGCAACATATTTAAAAGCAGATTGTTGCGAAATATTTAAAGATACACAATATATATACAGTGCTGACCCAAAAATTGTGAAAAACGCATTAAAATTAAGTAATATTAGTTATGACCAAATGTTTATGTTAGCAGATTCTGGTGCAAAAGTATTGTGTAATAAATGCCTTAATTTTGCTAAACTTCATAAACTAAATTTAGTTATTAAATCTGTTGAAGATGGCTCAGTTGGAACTATAATTAGTGATAAAAAATGTAATAATAATTCAAGAATAGTAGGTATTACTAAAAAAACTATTTCTGATAATTTAGAAAAAATCTCAATAGTCCTAAATGATGAAAAGTTTAACATAGAAGAAGCAGAAGAAAAGATTATAAATATAGTGAAAACCGAAAAAGAGTACACTATTGAAAAAAATAAGGCTGTAATTTCAATTATAGTAAGTAAATTAGTAGCAAAAGAATTATTAATAAAAATACACGATGCCTTTATTAATTAAAATTAAAACTAAATATTGAAGCGGTATATTTTTTAAGATATATCGCTTTATTTATTGATAATTAATAACTTTATGTTCTAAATAGTCCAAGTCCTGAATATATATATTTATGTGAGTTAAGAAAGGTGGAGTTAATATGACTGTTGATGAAAGAAAAAGTGGAATGATAAATACAAACATATTACAAAATTTAATTTTAGAAAATAGAGAAAAATTAAATATTTCTGGGGTTTTAGATGTATTAAGTTTTGATGACCAAATTGTTATTGTAGAAACAGAATTACGGTTTATTAACAATTAAGGGAGAAAATTTAAGAATAAATAAACTAAGTATTGATACATCTGAGGTAATAATAGAAGGGGATATAAATTGTTTGATGTATAGTGAAAAAGAAATGGATAAAAAGGGTGGAAGTTTATTAGGAAAATTATTTAAATAGTAGGTGACATATATGACAGTAAATTTATCACAAGGATATCTATTTTTAATATTTATACTAGTTGGAATAACAATAGGAATATTATTTGATATATTTAGAATTTTAAGAAGAACATTTAAAACCTCGGATTTTGTTACATACATTCAAGATATACTATTTTGGTTATTATCTGGAATTATACTCATATACTCAATATTTATATTCAATAATGGGGAATTAAGAGCCTATATTTTTCTAAGTATATTTATCGGAATTATTACGTATATATTAACAATTAGTAAATATTTTATTAAATTAAATGTAACAATTTTAACTGGTATTAAAAAAATATTTAATTTAATTTTTAAAATTATTTTATATCCTTTTAAAGTAATCTTTAAATCTGTAAAAATTATTTTAGTAAGACCATTAAACTTATTAAAGAATAGATTGTCAAAAACTGCAACATTATTACATAAAATAAGTTTTATTAAGAAAAAAACTAAAATTTAGGTAATTTTAAAAGGATTTTGTAATGTATTGTAGAAAATATAATTATATAGTTTATATAAAAAATAAAAAGGAATTTTACTTATGAAAATAACATTAAAATGTATATTAAAAAGAGTTTTTTGGATTGGAATAATTATATATTTTATTTCAGTATTTATAAAACAACAAACAACATTAAATATGTATAAAGCAGAACAAGAAAGATTAACTGCTAAAATTGAAGAACAAAAAGAACACAATGCAACATTAATATCTACAAAAGAGAATATAAATTCACCTGAATTTATTGAAGAAATTGCTCGTGAGAAGTTAGATATGTATTTACCAAATGAACGTGTATACATAGATATAGTACATTAAACCATAAAACTATATTAAAAGTTTTATGGTTTTTTTAGTAAAATTTTAATTTTTTGTTTATTTTTTTCTAAAATTGTGTTATAGTATAAATATAACATTTCTAAAATTTTCCAGGAAAAATTTATAATAACTAAAATATAAAAATTTAATACGAGGGGGCATATAATATGGATAACATAGAAAATTATACATTAACTGAATTAAAAGAAATTGCAAAACAAAATGGAATGAAAAATATATCAAGATTAAAAAAAGAAGAATTAATTTCGATGTTAAATGAAATACAAAATAAAGAAGAAAAAAAAGATATTGAAGAAAATTCTAATTTAGAAAATACGCAAAAATCTGAGATAATATCAGATAATCAAAATGGATATAAAGTAACAAATGCTGATGATGAAATAATTGAAGGAATTTTAGAAGTATTACCAGATGGATATGGATTTTTAAGAGGAGATAATTATTTACCAAGTCCAAAAGATGTATAT
>CANOPV010000189.1 GCA_947568605.1 uncultured Clostridium sp. | reverse complement strand
CTATTAGCATATATAGTAGGAGATATAATACAAAGTACAGTAAAAGCAAAAACATTAGACAAAAAATTAGAAAAACTAAAAGAATTAAATGAAACAATAAAAGAAAAATTATCAGAATTAAACAATATAAAAATAACAAAACCAGATTATCTAAAAGACTTTCAAGATATAGTAGAAAAATTACAAGAACAGCAAAAACTATTAAAATTTAAAATATTAAGACAAACAACAAAATTAAAAAAAGCATTTCCAACAATGAAATCTGAAAAAATAACAGAATTTCTAAATCAAAAATTAGAAGAAATACGAGAAATAAAAGGTAAAATAAAATAGGAGATACAAATGTTTCAAGAAATATATATAATAGAAGATGAAATCGAGTTATTAAGTGAATTAAGAGAATTATTTAAAAATGAAAAAGGCTTTATATTTAAAGGAGTAAAAACAGAAGAAATAGAAATTGCTTTAACAGACATTCCAGCCTTAATAATAATACACGAAGATAGAATAAATTCAAATATAGTAGATTTATGTAATATAATCAGAAAAAACGAAGATAATACCATAACACCAATAATAGTAGTAACATCAAATAGAGAAAATGAACATAGAATTGATGTTCTAAAAACAGCAGTCGAATACTACATAAAAAAGCCATTAAACAACAGTATATTTTATTATACAATAAAAAACATAATAAGGTTAATGCACTCAAATAGAACAGTAAGTCCACTAACAGGATTACCAGGAAATGTACAAATACAAGCAGAATTTAAAAAGAGATTATTAAAAAAAGACGAATTTTCAATCTTATATATAGACTTAGACCATTTTAAAGAATACAATGATACTTATGGTTTTTCAAAAGGTGATGAAATAATAAAATTAACAGCAAAATTAATTGCAAAAAGCATACACAATGAAGAATTAGATAATACATTTATAGGGCATATAGGTGGAGATGACTTTATAGCCATTGTACCAAGAGGAAAACACGAAAAAGTATGTCAAGATATAATATGTGAATTCGACATAAAAATAGAAGAATTTTTTTCTGAAGAAGACAAAAAAAGAGGATATTTAGAAGTTGCAAATAGAAGAGGAGTAATAGAGCAAATACCTTTAACATCAATATCAATAGGAGTAGTAGATGTAGACCGTGGAAGATTTAAAAACACATTAGAAATAGGAGAAGTAGGAGCACAAGTAAAACACGTAGCAAAATCAATAATGGGCAGTTCCTACGCAGTAAACCGCAGAAAATCTCACAATGAATAAATACGCTTGTAGGGGCACGGGGCACCGTGCCCAACTTGGCCCCTTTAATAAGGGGGCTGTCGTGCATTGCACGACTGGGGGTTCTAAACACAAAACCAAACAATCAAAAGAAGGTGAAAAATAAATGTCAATAATTGCACTAATAATTACATTAATATTTATAATAATAACATTAATAATAATGGCTGTTATGCAAATAAAAATGGCGGGAATGAATATAAAAGACTTTTGGGACTTTATACAAGCAAACGACTTACTAGATAAGCTATATAACTTTTCAAAAAATTATGAGAAATTGAATGTTGAGCAGCAAATAGTATTTTTAATGGAAGCAGAAAAAGTATTTAGTGCATTTGATAGAGTACCAAATATGCTTTGGGAAGAAGAATATAGCAAATACATAAAAGTATTAGACAAATACAAAGAAATAAAAATATTAAGATGGGAAAATGGTTAAAAATAAAATTATAAATAAAAAATGTAGGGGCACGGTGTACCGTGCCCTGAAACATAACAAACAATTCACAAAAAAAACACAAAAATAAAATATAATAAAATCAATGTAGAGGCACGGGGCACCGTGCCCGGCAAAAATTTATTATAAGCAAGGAGAAGGAAATGAACAACACCACCATATTAATAGTAGATGACGAATCAAGAATGAGAAAATTAATAAAAGACTTTCTAATAAAAAAAGATTATAGCATATTAGAAGCAGAAAATGGAGAAACAGCATTAGAAATATTTGAAGAAAACCAAAACAAAATAAACCTAGTATTATTAGATGTAATGATGCCAAAATTAGATGGATGGTCAGTATTAAGAAGAATAAGGCAAATATCTAATGTGCCAGTAATAATGTTAACAGCAAGAGGAGAAGAACAAGACGAACTATTTGGATTTGAACTAGGAGTAGACGAATACATAACAAAACCATTTAGCCCTAAAATATTAGTAGCAAGAGTCGAAGCAATATTAAAAAGATTAAATCAAAATAAGGAAGAAATAAAAAACTATGGCAATATAGAAATAAATTCAGACGGAAGAACAGTAAAAGTAGATGGAAAAATTATAGAAATGAGTTTAAGAGAATATGAACTATTAAATTACCTATTAGAAAATTCAGGAATAGCCCTATCAAGAGAAAAAATACTAAACAATGTATGGAATTATGACTATTATGGAGATTCAAGAACAATAGATAGCCATATAAAAAAAATAAGGCATAAACTTGGAAAAAGAGGAAAATACATTAAAACAATACGTGGAATAGGATATAAATTTGAGGTAAAAGAATGAAAAAACTAAAATCAGTAAAAATAAAACTATTTATAGTATTAAGCATTACAGTAATAACAATTATTTCATTTTTAATTTTAGCAAATGGAATAATACTAGAAGAATACTATTTATATTCAAAAGAGCAAAAACTATTAAAAGCATATCTAGAAATTAATGAATACTATAATAACAAAATAGATTTAAAAAAGATTGAATTAGAACTAGAAAAAATATCAATAAATAATAATTTCGATATTCTAATAAAATCAGATAACAATATAAATATATACTCATCAAATAGAGATTTCATATCAAATTTAGACACAAAAATTAAAATAGACACAAATAATATAATATATTCCAATGATAAAATAAATATAAGAAGAACATCAAATTTCTCGAATGGATTAACATATATACTTCTTACATCCACACTAGACAATGGATATTTATTATATATAAGAATGCCAGTAGCATCTATTCAAGAAAGTGTGCAAATATCAAATAG
>CANOPV010000188.1 GCA_947568605.1 uncultured Clostridium sp. | reverse complement strand
TGCTACAAGATGAAAGGAATGATTTTATGGAAGTATTAGAAACAAGCAATTTTTTGCCTATAATATGCGAAGATTATCATAGAAATTTTTATGTAGCATTTGAAAAAGATTATGGAAAATTTGTAAAAGAGAAAATAAAATCTGTTAAAATAAATCAAGATTTACCAGAAGAATATAAATATGAAAATGATTTAGTAGGTGCAACAATAGTAGATATATTAAATAATAAAAATCAGTTATTCTCTTTTTTAGATAAATTTGATTACAATAAAATTACTAATTATAAAACTTGCTTAAAATGTCTAATTGATTTGCGAGATAAAATATATTCAAAAAATAAAAACTACCTTATTATTGTTTATCAATTAGAAAAACTTATTTATTCAGTTAAAGAAGCACAAGAAAATAATGAAAATATAGATAAGGTTAAAAAACATTGTCAATTCATCTTTGCATATATAAAATATCAAATTAAAAATATGTATGAAATAGTATATAGTTTCTTCTTTAATGAAAAATTTACTCCTACACTTGAAGAAAATGAAGATAATCTGTTTTACCCTTTTCATATTCCTAGTAATAAATTTCGTGGTTGTGATTTGCAATTACCACCAGTAAAAGTAATATATAAAAAAGATGAAAATAACTATACAGAACAAAGTCAAAATGGTAGATATAACCCAATAGAAATGACATACGAATATGGAATAGAAACTCTTGAAGATTTAACAAATGTATGTATATATCATATAAGCTATAATAAGAAAGCTATTCTTCAATGTAGTGTATGTAATAAGTTCTTTGTACCAGATAAACACGAGGGTATAGGTATTGGCGAAGAAATAACAGAACGAAATGACAGAAAAACTTGTAGTCCAGAATGCTCTGCAAAAGCTAAAACAAAACACTTAAAAGCTGACCTTGAAAAACACCCTTATAGGAAAATTCATAAAAACATTTGTGATTTATTAAGAAGAAGAAATGATAAAGAAAAATTAAAACAATTTAGAGAAGAATATATAGGTATAGAAATTAACTACAATGAAATTTATTCAAAATACGGTACTAAATACATTGAAAACAAATTATTGAAATGGTTACAAGAATATAAAAAGACACTTTAATTGTGTCTTTTTTAGCATTTTTAGAAGGGTAATTCTTTTCTATTTTTCCATTCAGTAGCTTCAGCAGTTTTAAATCTATCATCTAAGAAAAAATCACTTAAATCAATATCTATTGCATTACATATAACAAAAAGAACATCAATTCTTATAGTTTTAGTTTTTCTAGTTAAAAATTGTGAAACTGTTGAACTATATACACCTGTTAAACTTTGTAATTTATATAAAGTAATATTTTTTTCTTCTAATATTTCTTTTAATTTTAATGCGACTAAATCTGAAAATTCCATATTTACAATACCTTTCATTGTACTTATTCAAAGTAATTTTAGCAAAAAGTGTTTCAAAAACCTTTCAATATTTTGAGAGAATTTTCAGTAAAACTATTTCAAATAAAAAAACATTATGATATAATACAAACAAATATAATATTATGTGGAATATGGGGTATTATCAAGCATAATGTTATAAATTAAAAAGGGAGGAAAAAATATGTTAAAAACAAAATCAAAATTCAAACTTTTATTAGCATTAGGAATAATGTTGTTAGCAATGTTGCTATTAGGAACAACAAAAGCAAATGCAACCAGTAATATATTAAGTAATATTCCAGACAGCATTGAGGTAAATATACCAAGTACCAAATATGATCAATTAGTATATGGTCATCAAGATTTTTTAAATACTATAAAATCTTATATCACAGAAGATATAACAGATTACACAATAGAGTGTCGAGCTGTTACAACATCTAATGTAAGATTAAATGATTTAAGTCAAATTGAAATTGGATTGTACAAAAATTATGAAACAGTTGAAAAAAAGACAATAAATATTGTATATAGTGATAATAATAAAAGAAATGACACAGATAAGAACTATGTACAAAATACAGCAACAAATCTTAATTTTAATGTAAACTATGAATTTGAAAATGTAGATGTAAATAAAGACGAGGAAAGTCTCGACATTCAACTTAAAAAACTATTTGCAAATACAGGATTAGAATATATAGAAACAGATATTGGTGCTGGTGAATCTTCTGTGTGTAGCACTTACTTTAGTAATGAACTTATAATAACAAGAAATGGTGTAGCATACTTTTCAGTTATATGTGTATTAAAAGGAAATATGGTTATAACAGTACCAGCAAGTATAGAAGATACTGATAAAGCAATTATTGATTATTCATCACAAATAATCAAGGAGCGTATGAAAAATTTGGAGTTTGAGGAAAGTGACATAAATTCACTAACAATAACAAAAGGAACAGAACAAGATAAATATATAGTAAACTATACATTATTTGGAAACAATGAAACAGAAACAATAATTATTAGAAAAACAAAACAAGAGGCAGTTACAGTAACAGATAAAACAACAAATATAAAATTAGATACAAATGCCAATATAGTACCTGTAAACACAATATTAAATTCAACAGAAATTAAAGACGAAAAAACTTTAAATGTTGTAAAAGAAAGTTTAAAAGAATTCTCTAACAAATATACAACATATGACATAACATTAACATCAAATGGTGTGAAAATTCAACCAAATGGAAAAGTAAAAATAAGTATTCCAATTCCAACAGATTATGATAAAACAAAGTTAGCAGTATATAGAGTAGCAGATAATGGAGAAAAAACAAAATATGATGTTAAAGTAGAAGGAAATTATGCAACATTTGAAACAGACCACTTCTCTACATATGTATTAGCAGAAAATAATGTAACTATTGCTAATACAAACACAAATAATAATGCAAATAAAGAAAAAGATAATACCCCAAAAACTGGAAAATTAGATATTATAAATTATGTATCATTTGCAACAACATTAGCAGGAGTAGGAATAATATCAATAAAAAGGCATTTTAAATAAATTTATAATACAAAAATTGGAGTAGTACACTATAAAATACTACTCCTTTTAAATAAGAAAGGTTT
>CANOPV010000187.1 GCA_947568605.1 uncultured Clostridium sp. | reverse complement strand
TTTTTAGGGCTTATGTTTTAAAAAATTTAAGACATTTTCAAAAATGATTGACACTAGTTTTTTAAAATTTTTATTGCACATTTTATTCCGTCTACTGCTGCTGACATTATTCCTCCTGCATAGCCTGCTCCTTCTCCACAAGGGTATAAACCTTTTATATTTGATGTTAAATTTTCATCTCTTAATATTTTTACTGGTGATGAACTTCTTGTTTCTACTCCTGTTAATATTGCATCTTTATTTGCAAATCCCTTTATTTTTTTATCAAAGTATAATATTCCTTCTTTTAAGGTTTGTGAAACAAAACTTGGTAATATCTCATTTAAGTTTGATAATTTTACTCCTGGTAAATATGTTGGTTTTATTTCTCCAATATATTGTGATTTTCTGTTTTCTAAAAAGTCTTCTACTCTTTGTACTGGTGCATAATAATTTTTTCCACCCAATACAAATGCTTTTTGTTCTAATTCTTTTTGAAAATATATTCCTGCAAGTGGCGAATTACTTTTAAAATCATTAGGAGTTACATTTACTAATATTGCACTATTTGCGTTTTCTCCATTTCTCAGAAATGTACTCATTCCATTAGTTACTATTGTGTTTTCTTCACTTGATGAGGCAATGACGACACCCCCTGGGCACATACAAAATGTATAGC
Organism: uncultured Clostridium sp.; assembly: GCA_947568605.1. Taxonomy (GTDB): domain Bacteria; phylum Bacillota; class Clostridia; order TANB77; family CAG-508; genus CANRES01. The sequence continues at coordinate 2,414 of CANOPV010000187.1, read as the reverse complement.
AAGAGCGTTCTTTTCCGTGGTATGCTAATTTATATTCTGCTGGTGGTAATTTTAATTTTGTATTTTCAGAATATTGTGATTTATTAATCATTTCTTGTTTATGTTCTATTCTTACACCTACTGAAAAATTTTTAGGTTCCATTTTTATTCCTTTTTCATATAATTTTTCAAAGGTATCTCTTGCACTATGTCCTATTGCTAATATTACTGTGTCTGTTTCAATTTTTTTGCTACATATTACTGCTGTTATTTGATTATTTTGTATTTCAAAGTCTGTAACCTTTTCATTAAACAAGTATTCTCCACCTAATTTTATAATTTCTTGTCTCATATTTTTTATTATATTTATTAAATTATCTGTTCCTATATGTGCTTTATTTATATATAATATTTCTTTTGGTGCTCCAAAGTTATAAAATTCTTGTAAAACTTTTTTACATAATAGATTATTTATTCCTGTTGTTAATTTTCCGTCTGAAAATGTACCAGCTCCACCTTCTCCAAATTGTACATTTGATAAAGTATTTAGTTTTCCATAAATTCTAAAATTATCAACATCTTGTTTTCTTTCTTCTACATTTTTTCCTTGTTCTATTATAATTGGTTTTATTCCATTTTGTACAAGTGTAAGTGCTGCAAATAGTCCGGCAGGTCCTGCTCCTATAATTACTGGTCTAAATTTACTTTGTCTTTTTATTTCTATATTTTTTACTTCTATATTTTCTATTTCTTCATTTTCCACATATTGAGCATTTTTTATGTTTTTTTCATTTTTACATTGTATATCTATTGTGTAATTATAATGTATATCTTCCTTTTTTCTAGCGTCTATTGATTTTTTATATATGTGCCAATTTTCTACATCTTTTACATTTATTTTATATTTTTTACAAGCATATATTAATATTTCTTCTTCTTGCAAATCTTCTCTTATTTTTATATCTTTTAATCTAATCATTTTTTCTCCTATAATATAAGAAAATTGTGCGTTAGCGAAAGCAGAGCTTTCGACGCACACATGTGCATTTTGCTTCGCAAATATGCACAGTCCAATGTAAATTAACCTTTTTGTACACAGAAAAATCTTCGATTTTTCCTATACAATAAAATAGGGTAGCAAATTAACTGCCACCCATTTGGATTACTCTGTCTTTGTAATAATGTCTAATTTTATAGTAGTTTTCCTTTTATATGGAATAAACGCTAAGCGTTCTTTATTAAACGCTCCAAAGGATATTTCTAATACATTATTTTTGTCATCATAAATTATGTCTGTAAATTCGTCATTTACTTTAAATGTCATTTTCTTTAAATTGCTTTCCTTTCCTATATTTGACTTCTTCTTAGCCAATTTTTTCAGGACTTCCATTGACTCTTCCGATATGTGTATTTTCACATTTCGTTCCCAATGAATTACTAAATCCCGTAAACAGAAAAAAAATTGTTCCATATTATTCTCATTAAGAATAATATAGATGTGCTGTGGTTCTGACATAAATTTCTCCTTTCAATTGTAATCCTTTTGTAAATTTTTACAATAATTATTATAACATAATTTTAAGTAATAGTCAACATAAATTACTTCATATTTTCTTTTTCTATTTCCTCTATCATATTAATTCTATTTTGGTGTCTTCCTCCTTCAAATTCTGTTGCTATCCATACTCTTAATATACATATTGCATCATTTACTGTTAGTTCTTGACCTGATAGGGCTAAAATATTTGCATTGTTGTCTAATCTTGAATATTTAGCGGTATTTTCGTTATGGCATACTGCACATCTTATTCCTTTAAATTTATTTGCTACCATTGACATTCCTAAGCCTGTTCTACAAATTAATATTCCATATTCTGCTTCTTTATTTTGGACTGATTTTGAAACTTCTTTTGCTATTTCTGGATAATCAACGCTTTGTTCTGAAACTGTTCCAAAATCTTTATATTCAATACCTTTTTCAATTAAATATTTTTTTATTTCTTCTTTTAATTTAAAACCACCGTGGTCGCTTCCAATTGCTATCATAAAATTCCCTCCATTAACATATTTATTAATTAAATAATATCATACAAATTTATTTATTACAATAAATTTTTCTAAAATTTTAAAAGTTATAATTAATACTATTAATGATTTTCGCTCAGCTACCTTCGGTAAGTTATACTTTTTTTCATTTCGCGTCTTCCCACTGATGCTGTAACGATACTATCGTATCTAACAGCATTCAAGTGTCCCCTTAGGACGCGCTCATTTGAAAAAAAAGTATAATCTTCCCTCACGCATCGCTCTTATTACTGTTAAGAATAAAAAATATTTAAAGCAAAGCGTGAGGCGAAAATTATTTTAAAGAAAATTTATAGTAATTAATTTCACAACCTTTTTATAGATTTTTTTCAAAATTACGGTCTGACAGC
>CANOPV010000186.1 GCA_947568605.1 uncultured Clostridium sp. | reverse complement strand
ATTGGCTCCAATTTGCTTCGCAAACTTGTCGCATAATTTCATTAAAAAAATAATTTTCGCCTCACGCTTCGCTCTGAGAAAATAATTAATGCAAGATGCTAATTTCTAACATTCAAATTCAAAAAAGAATTAGTATATGCTCATCAAAATTTAGTAAAAAAGCGGAAACGTACTAGTCTAATTTGAGCATTTTTTATCTAAATTTTAACGACGCAAGATGCTGATTATTTTTTGAATTTTGGTCTTCTGGTTTAACAATTTCTAATGTCCCTGGCACCATTTAAATGGTCAATTTCGTGTGATATTGCTTGTGCTAATAAATCTTTTGCAATAATTTTTATTCTATTACCATTTTCATTTAATGCTTCTACTGTAATTTCTTTTGGTCTTATAACTTTTGCATATTTATTTGGGAAACTTAAACACCCTTCTTCTACTTCTTGTTGTCCCTTTTCTTTTGTAATTATAGGATTAATAAGTTTTAATGGAGGCTCACCATCATCAATATCAATTACACAAATTTTTTTTAAAATGCCAACTTGTACTGCTGCTAGTCCTACTCCATTATATTTATACATTGTTTCTAACATATCATTTATTAAGGTAATTATTTTTTCATCAATAATATCTACTTCTTTTGATTTCTTTTTTAATATTTCGTCTCCTTCTTCTCTTATTATACGAATTGCCATTTTTTCCCCCTATCAATTGAAAAATAATCAGCATCTTGCGTCGTTAAAATTTAATTAAAAATCCTCAATGTACATCAAGTACATTTCCGGTATTTTAATTAAATTTTGCCTAGCAATATACTAATTCTTTTTCAATTCAATTTATAAAAAAATTTATTATATTCTGACTACATATCATTTTTATATGTTTTTTCAATTTACACTTTTAATTCAAAAAAGAATTAGTATATTGCTAGGCATTTTAAGCAAAAAAAGCGGAGTCGTACTTTTGTACGTCGAGAATTTTTTTGTTTAAAATAACGACGCAAGATGCTGATTATAATCTAATTAATTTGAAAAAGAAACAAGTATTACTAGGCAAAATTTAGTAAAAAAGCGGAAATGTACTGGTGTACATTGAGCATTTTTATCTAAATTTTAACGACGTAAGACGAAGTTTATTTTTCAAATTTACATCATATTATTTGGATTAACATCAATACTTATTCTAACTTTTGATAAATTTATATCTTTTAAACTATCATTTATAATATCTATTATACTATTATTTAATTTACACTTCATTATAATTCTCCATCTATATTTATTTTTTATTTTATCTATTGGTGCTGGCATTGGTCTATAAATGGAAAAATTTTTATTATATTTTTTAGAGATATTATTATATATTATATTAGATATAGTTTTTATTTCATTTTCATTAGTACTGCTTATACCGATTAATATTATATCGCAAAACGGAGGATATTTCAATTGTTTTCTTAACATAATTTCAGCATTATATAATTTTTCATAATCTTGCTCTTTTGAACACTCTATACAGAAGTTATCTGGATTGTATGTTTGAATAATAACTTTACCCTTATTTTTTTCTCTTCCTGCTCTTCCTGCAACTTGTGTTAATAATTGAAATGTTCTTTCACTTGCTCTATAATCTTCAATATATAAACTACTATCTGCTGCAATTACTCCAACTAATGTAACATTTGGAAAGTGATGTCCTTTAACTACCATTTGCGTTCCTATTAATATATCTATATTTTCTTCTTTAAATTTATTTAGTATCTCTTCAATAGAGTTTTTCTTTGAGGTTGTGTCTACATCCATTCTTATTGTTGTTGCATTTGGAAATATTTTTTTTATTTCTTCTTCTAATTTTTGAGTTCCTGTTCCAAAATATTTTACATTTTTGCTTTTACATTCTGGGCACATTGTTATATTTTTTTGCTCATATCCACAATAATGACATTTTAGTCTATTTTCTTTTGAATGATATGTTAATGTTATATTACAGTTTTTACATTTTGCAATATATCCACAATCTCTACACATTACAAATGTAGAATATCCTCTACGGTTTAAAAATAATATTGTTTGTTTTTTTTCTTTTAAATTTTTTTCTATATTTTCATATAATTTTGTACTTATAATTGACCTATTTCCATTTGCTAATTCTTCTCTTAAATCTACTATTTCTATATTTGGTAATTGAGCTTCATTTGCTCTTTTAGATAAAGTTAATATTTCTGTTTTTTTCGTTTGTGCTTTATAATATGATATTATATCTGGTGTAGCACTTCCTAGTATTAATGGTATATTATTTTTATTTGCTATATATTTTGCAATGTCTTTTGCATTATATCTTGGTGTGGTGTCTGATTTATATGAAGAATCGTGTTCTTCATCTATTATAATTAATCCTAATTGTTTTATTGGTGCAAATATTGCTGACCTTGCTCCTATAACAATTCTTGCTTGTCCATTATTTATTTTTTGCCATTGGTCATATCTTTCTCCAACTGATAATTTGCTATGTAATACTGCTATTATTTCATCTCCAAATCTTGATATAAATCTATTTACTGTTTGTGGTGTTAATGATATTTCTGGTACTAACATTATTGCTGTTTTTTCTTTTTTTAATACTTCTTCAATTAATTGTAAATATACTTCTGTTTTTCCTGCTCCTGTTACTCCGTATAATAAATATTCTTTAAACTCATTTTTTTGTATATTGTTATTTACTTTTTCAAATACAATTTTTTGTTCTTCATTTAATTCTAGTTTTTTTGTTCTTTCTATATTTTTATTTATTATTGGATTTCTTTCTATTTGTTTTTCTATTATTTCTACATAATTATTTTTTTCCAATGCTTTTATTACTGCTCTTGAAATATCTGTAAACATTTCTATATCTGATATAAATGCACCATTATTGTCTAATAAAAAATTTAAGGCTCTTATTTGTTTTTCTGATTTTAATCTTTTTTGCTCTATATCTAGTAATATTTCTTCTTCATCTTTTTTTAGAAATACACTATCTTGTGATTTTTCTGTAATTCTATTTTCAAATCTTTTTGTAGTATTTCCTGGTGGTAACATTAAATGTATACAGTCTGAAAT
>CANOPV010000185.1 GCA_947568605.1 uncultured Clostridium sp. | reverse complement strand
TCCTTATATATTAATAGATTTAGCAAAAGGAATAGATTTTAAACAAATAGATAAAATGGCACTAGACTTAGGAATAAGTATAGACAATACCAAAAGAATTAAAAGTGGAATAAAATATAGTCTAATTTTATCTAGTTATAATGGAAATACCTGTGTATTAAAAGAAAATTTAATAGAATTTGTAAAAACGCTATTAGGAGTATCAGAAGAAAATATAGAAAACAGTTTTATAGAATTAAAAGTAAAAGAAGAAATATATGTTGAAAAAAGAGAAGAACAAGAATGGATATATTTATCAGCATTTTACAAATCAGAATATAATATTGCAGAAAAAATAATAAACATAGAAAACTCAAAAAATATTAAAGAAATACAAAAAATTGATAAAGAAATAAAAAATATAGAAAAAGAAACAAAACTTGAATTATCAGATAAACAAAAAGAAGCAATACAATTAGTAAACAGCAATAATGTATGTATAATTACTGGCGGACCAGGTACAGGAAAAACAACAGTAATAAAATCTATAATAGAACTATATAAAAAACAAGGAAAGAAAGTAGTATTATGTGCTCCAACAGGAAGAGCAGCCAAAAGAATGACAGAAACAACAGGAGAAGAGGCAAAAACTTTACACAGATTATTAGAAATAGGAAAAACAAGTGATGACAATCAATATGAAAATATAAATATATCTGTAACCCCAATAGATGCAGATATAATAATAGTAGATGAAGTTTCAATGGTAGATATATTTTTAATGAATTACTTATTAAAAGGAATATATTTAGGCTCAAAATTAATAATAGTAGGAGATGTAGACCAATTAGCATCAGTAGGACCTCGGATGTGTATTAAAAGATTTAATAAATTCTAAAAAAGTACCAACAATTCACTTAGATAAAATTTTTAGACAAGCAGCAAAAAGTAAAATTATTGTTAACGCACATAATGTAAATAATGGTATAGGGTTTATTAAAGAAAATAAAGAAGATATGCTAGAAGACTTCTTCTATATAAATGAAACAAATCAAGAAAAAATATTATATCAAATAATTACATTATGCAAAGAAAGATTGAAAAAATACGGAGATTATGACTTTTTCAATAATATTCAAGTAATAGTACCAAATAAAAAAGGAACAATAGGAACAAAAGAACTAAACAAAATATTACAAGAAAAATTAAATGAAAAAGATGATAAAAAGAAAGAAAAAATAAGTGGTAGCATTATTTTTAGAGAAGGCGACAGAGTAATGCAAATTAAAAACAATTATGATATATTTTGGGAAAGAAAAGGAACAAAATATGAAAATGGAAATGGTGTTTTTAATGGAGAACTTGGAATAATAAAAGATATAGACGAACAAGAAAAAACAATAAAAGTAAAATTTGATGATGAAAAAGAAGCTTGGTATCAATTTCAAGATTTAGAACAATTAGAACATTCGTATGCTATAACAGTACATAAAGCACAACGGAAGCGAATTTGATGTTGTAATAATACCAATAACTCAGTCATCACCAATGTTATTAACTAGAAATTTATTATATACTGCTTTAACAAGAGCAAAAAAAATGCTTATAATAATTGGAAATGAAAACATAATAAATTTTATGATACAAAACGCAGACATAAAAAAAAGAAATACAGGTTTAGAATTCAAATTAAAATTTTTTAATTAAACACTAAATAAGGGGGGCAGAAAGGAACAATAATTGTTAGATTATATTTTAGACTTAATATATCCTAATGTATGCGGATTTTGTAATACGATAAATAAAGAAAGTTTATGCAATAATTGTGAAGAAAGAATAAATCAAAAATTATTATGCAACATAGATAATTATGAAAATGATGATACAAAATATTTTACAAATCATATATATTTATTCAAATATAGTGATGAAATAAGAAGTAAAATTTTAGATTATAAATTTAATGACAAACCATACATCTACAAAACTTTTGCAAAAATTATAATAAAAAATGAAAAAATATGTGGTTTTTTAAGAAAATATGATATAATAATACCAATTCCAATACATAAAAAAAGAAAAAATACAAGAGGATATAATCAAAGTGAATTAATATCAAAAGAAATAGTAAAAAAGTTTACTAATCTAAAAATAGAAACAAATGTAATAATTAAAGATAAAAATACTATACCACAAAGTTTTTTAAATAAAAAAGAAAGAAATGAAAATGTAAGAAATGTATATATAATTAAAAATACAGAAAAAATAAATAATAAAAAAGTATTACTACTAGATGATATATACACAACAGGTAGTACAGTAAATGAATGTAGTAAATTATTAAAATTAAATGGTGCAAAAGAAATAGGGATTATTACACTTGCAAAAGACTAATAAAATTATAATTTTGCATCTGAAAATCTATATTATTTAAACGGAGGAAAAATGGAAGATTTAGTAGAAAGTATATTAGATTATATTAGGTCAGATTACACAGACTATGCAATAATGATAAATGGTGAATGGGGTAGTGGTAAAACTTACTTTTGGAATAATAAAGTAAAAAATAAAATACAATCATTACAATTAAATGGAAAAAATTATACTACTGTCTATATGTCTTTATATGGAATATCAAATTTAGAAGAAATAAGTAAAAAAATATTTATAGAAACTACTCAATTAATGGATAAGAATCTTAAAAAATTTATGAGCTCAAGTAATCAAACAACTATACCAGAATATGCAAAAACAGGTTTAGATATGGCAAACTTTTTTGGAGTAACACAAAATGGAGATAGAATGGATTATAAAGATTTCTTCTCAACAGATGATAAAATATTATGCTTTGACGACTTAGAAAGAGCAAATGTTGATGTTATAGATATTTTAGGTTATATAAATAATTTTGTTGAACACGACCATATCAAGACAATAATAATATGTAATGAAAAAGAACTTTCTAATAAACTAAAAAGTAGTAATCTAGAAATGAAAACATTTATTGCTACTTATCTTTTAGATAAAGAAGGAGATTTATCTAAAAATACAGACAAACCAATGGTAGAAAAAATTCAAGATAAAATAGAATATGTATTTGATAAAGCAAATGATTATGAAAGAATAAAAGAAAAAT